>JBBQBU010000484.1:0-4703 GCA_038318015.1 Chloroflexota bacterium
CGACGGGCAGCCACGCAGCCAGCCCGGCCACCATGCCGAACAACTGAGGACGCCGCGAGGGAAGCTGCCGCTGGGGTCGTTGTTGCTACACCGTTCGTCTCCTGCGGCGGCCGGGTGCCCCGCTCGGAGCAGACGGCATGAATCGGGCCGGAGTGTGGCGCGCGGCAGCACCGACTGCGGCGACAACTAGCCCGGTGCCCGGCCCAGCAGTCCCGGCAACTGCGACAGGTGTGGCGCATCCACAATCGGGGCCGGCGCACCGTCCGGCACCGGCAGGCCCCGGCGATTCGCCCAGTAGACCGGCATGCCCACGTGGCCTGCACCCGGTACGTCGTGGGCCGAGCCTGCCACAAACAGCACCCGTTCCGCCGGCAGCCCCAGAGCATCGAGCGCGGCCTGATACGCGCACGGATCGATCTTGTAGACGCCCGCGCGCTCGGCGCTCATCACCAGTTCGAACCGGCCGCCGGTCGCTGCCGCCGCGATCTCGGCGAGGCGCTGTGAGCAGTTGGTGACGATGGCGAGCCGCCGGCCCCCAAGTTGAGCGAGCACGCCGGGCGCCTCCGGCCACGGCTGAATCTCCGACCAGCGACGCAGCAGGGCGTCCATGCGTGACCGATCCAGGCCGACCTCGCGTGCCGCTGCTTGTACCATGTCTTCGTACGGCTGATACGAGCCGGCCGCCGTGACCAGCCGCAGCGACGCCTGCCGCCAGGCCCGCCCGAGGGCCGCGTCGCCCGCGACCGCCTCCCAGAGTGTCCAGGAATCGACCAGCGCGGTGAGGAGGTCGAATGCGACGGCATCCACGTCCAACAGGCCGGTCGGAGGCACCGAGAGTGCAGCGCACGATGTGCCTTGCTCCGTCATGGTCTTGACTCACCGCCTACCGCAGATTGTTCCGGCAAGCCAGCCAGGATGTCGCGGAGCGCCTGCGCCGCCGTCCCGAAGAGCGCCGCGCCGGAAAAGCCGCCGGCCTTGCCGGCGACGGCAAGGTGAGGCTCTAGTGACAGGTAGCCCTGGTAGCCGTCGCGCTGGGCGGCGGCGAGCAGCACCGGCAACTGGCCGTCTCCCTGACCAGCCGGCACCACCTGGTGGTCGGCTGTTCGCACGTCCTTTATCTGGAGGTGGCGCACCCACGGCTTGAGCAGGAAGTAGCCCTCGTTATGAGACGCGACACCGAGGCTGGCGAAGTTGCCAGCGTCCAGCGTGAAGCGCAACGCAGGCGAATCCACTGTTGCCAGGATCTCGCGGCAGTGCTCGGGCGTGTCTGTCCACAGGTCGGCCTCGTTCTCGAGCAGCAGCGTGACGCCGGCCCGTTCGGCGATTCGTGCCCAGCGGCGTAGGCGGGCCACCACCTCGTCGCGGCAATCCGCATGTGGGATACTCTCGTGATAGAACGAGAAAACCCGAATCAGCGGGGTGTCGAACGCGGCGGCCAGCCGCAACGCGACCTGCAACCGCTCGTCTTCGAAGGTGGCTGGCGCGGTGATGGGCGACTTGCCGACTGGCGAGGCAATCATCGCCACCGTGGCCCGGTGCGTCGCCAACACTGCCAGCAGCGCCGACACATCGTCGCCAGTGAAGTCGAGGACGTTCCGATTCCAGGCTCCGCGAAGGTCAAGATGCGAGATGCCGAGGCTTGCCATGACGGACAACTGTTCAGCTGGGTCGGCATCGATCTCGTCGCCGAACCCCGAGATGGTGAACACTGCGGTGGTCACGATGATTCGCCCCTTCAGTTCGTCGTTGATTTCCCGTATCCTGGTGTTCGTGGGCCGCGCTCGGGGTCAGACAGTTGACCATTGGCCGGGTCATCCACTAGGGTACGACGGAACGCGGTCGATATCGCGCGCGAACGGCCGCACGGGGAGGCGATGATGTACGCCATCTGGGTCACAGTGAAGATCAAGCCTGAGAAGCGTGAGCAGTTCCTGTCGGTGATCGAAGACGACTCGATCTGCTCGGTGCGTGACGAGCCGGCCTGTGTCCGGTTCGACGTACTACAAGATCAGACCGACCCGGACACGTACTACTTCTATGAGGTGTACCACGACGAGGCCGGCTTCAAGGCCCACACCGAGACGCCGCACCTTGCGCGCTGGCGCGAGGCGTCGAAGGAATGCGTGCTTGAGCAGAAGCCGACCATCCGGACGAACACGGTCTTTCCGCGCAGCTACGCCTGAGCGAAGACGAGGCGACGCGTGGAGCAAAACCCACAGCAGAGTCCCGAGGGGTTTACCAGCGAAGACGAGGAGGCAACCTATTGCCTCAGTCTGCTTCGTGATGGGGACCGCCATCAGAAGATTGTCGCGCGGGAGCGACTGAGCCAGATCTTCGAGCGGCGCGGCATGCTGGACGAGGCATGCCAGTGCCTTGAGAGCAACATCCGCGAGGGCGTGCGCGATCCGCGGGTGTACCAGCGGCTGGCCGGTGTCTATCGCCGGCAGGGTCGGCACGAGTTGGCCGACGAAGTGCTGCTTGAGGCCCGCCGGCTGGCGGAGCGGATGGCCCGGTCGCAGCCGCCAGGCGCGCGGCGACCAGGGCCAGGGCGTCCAGGTCGGCCTGGTCCCGGTGGTCCGGTCGGACCCGGTGGCACGCCGGGCGCAGTCGGGCCAGCGGCATCGGCGCCGGGCGCGCTCGAAGCGCCAACGATGAACATGCCGGCTGCATCGGCCGCCCCACCGCTCCGCCAACCTGAACCGGCGACGCCGGTCGGGTTCGGGCCGACTCCGGCCGACGACTTCGGCTCGGAAGCGGCCACGATTGGCATGGGTTCAGGGACAGCCGTGGCACCGGTCGGTACTACCGGTGCGGTCAGCCGCCCGTGGTACGTGTCGCCAGCGATGGTCGTCCTGTTACTGCTCCTGTGCGGCCCGTACGGCCTGGCATTGATGTGGGTGCAGGGTGGGTACGCGCGCGCGACAGAGGTGCGGGTGGCGTCGATCTGGGCGGCGCTGATGGTGCTGGTTCTGGGCGGGGCAGCCGTGACGCTCCAGTCGCAGATGCTGACGCTGCTGGCGGGGGCTGCCGTCACCACTGGCGTCCGGGGCTTGCCGGGCGTTGGTGCCACGCCGGGGCCGATTGTCTTCGGCCCCACGCCGGCCGCCGGGATCGGCGCGAAACCGACGATGCCGCCCGGTCTCGCGCCGTCGCCGCCAGCCATCGTGGTGTCGCCGGGGGCGCTGCCGCCGCGCACGGACGGGACCATCGTCGGGCCTGGTCCGACCAGCGCAGCAGGTCCCGGTCAGATGTCGCCGGCCCCTGAAGCGACAGCTGCTCCACCGGCTGAGAAGCCGTCTGGTGAGCAGGTGAAAGTGACGGACGCGGCGAATCTCCGTGAGCGGCCGGGACAGTCCGCGCCGGTCATCAAGACGGTGCCGGAAGGAACCATCTTGCGGGTGGTTGGTGCAGATCAGCCGATGGATGGCAAGGGCTGGAAGAACGTCCGCGACGACGCGGGCGCACAGGGGTGGATGGCGGCGGAACTGCTCGAACCAGTGCCGTAACACCGGTGGAACGAGGTGCGGAGGGGCGGGAAGGAGACACCTATCCGCCCCTCTGGATGTGGCTACCTGAGCGGCGGCGCTAGTTAATGCGCTTTCGCAGCCGCTCCTGATCGAAGATCGCGATGCGCCGGCCGCGCCGCTGGATGGCTCCACGGTCTTCGTAATAGCCGAGCAACTTGTTGACGCTGGCACGTGTCGCACCAATCATGGCCGCAAGGTCTTCCTGCGTCATCGGTAGTTCGATCTCGGTTGCGCCGTCAACGTCGCGACCGTGGGCCTCGGCTAGCTCCAACAATTTCTTGACCAGCCGCCCTTCGAGGTCGAGGAACACAAGGTCAGCCATGCTCTCGTCGGCACGGCGGACCATGCTCGCGAGCGCCACGAGGAGTTGCTCGGACGCCTGTGGGTGCTGGCGAATAAAGGCCATGAAGTCTGCCCGCGACAGGCTGAGCGTCTGGACGGATTCGAGCGTCTCGACCGTCGCAGAGCGCGGCTCGCCGTCAATGAGCGCCAACTCGCCAAAACAGTCGCCGGGGCCAAGGATGGCGATCACGGCTTCTTCGCCGGTTTCGGCATCCAGCACGACCTTAACGCGCCCCTCGGTCAGAAAGTGGAGGGAATCGCCGGGGTCGCCCTGGTGGAAAATGACTTCGCCGCGTCGGTAGGTTCGCCGCCGCGCCGAGGATGCAAGCTGACCAAGCGACTCGGCGGGCAAGTTTGCCAATAGCGGAGATCGAGCGAGTACCTGGGCTGATTGCATGGCGGGCCAACTCCTTCTCGCCGTCGTCGGGCGGGCCACGATCAGCGCGAGTGATTCGGATGACGGGGTGCCGTACATCGGTGCGTCTGGTGTGGAATGGTACACGGTCAGTGCGGCGCTGCCGACGGATTCGGGCAGAGCGCCGAGGGACTGACCGATACCCTGCACGAATCGTGGACGTGTGGCCGCACCGGTTCTACGACTGGGGACGGACAGCCGACGGCCTGGTTCCGAGCTTCATAACCCACCCGTCCGTGCAGCGCGCCTCCCGTGAGTCGTCGGAGCCGCTGCCCTGGGTATACTCTCCGAGTCGGGGCCTGTAGCTCAGTGGTTAGAGCTGTAGTTTGGACAATCTCGAAGGCGAAGCCTCGCATTAAGCCGCGCGTTTCGGTCGTCTTCGGACGACCGGATGGCGAGAGCGGGGACCTGGAGCATGG
>JBBQBU010000485.1:0-4693 GCA_038318015.1 Chloroflexota bacterium
GCTGCCATTGCTGCAACTCGGGGCTTGACGCTCGTCACTGCGAACGTTGCCGACTTCCAGCATTTTGTCGGGCTAAACATCATAGACTGGCGCATCCGCAAGCGAATCTCTCCAGGCTAGCGCCATGCACAGGCCTCGGGTGCGTCGAACCGGCCCCTTGACGGGCATGGTACGCTGCCCCATGTGAGCATCGCAGGCACCCTTGTTCTACGTGCCGGCGTCACGGCTTGATGCGCGCCCTCGCCGTCCGCCGCCCCGAGCAGCGCTGGGTCTTCTTCGGGCTGTCGGCGCTCACCATCATGATGTTCTCCATCGACATGACCATCGTGTCGATCGCCCTGCGCGCCATCGTCGTGGACCTGGACACCTCGCTGGCCCTGGCTGGCTGGGTGCTCACCACCAGCGCGCTCGCCCAGACCATCGTCATGCCACTGGCCGGTAAGCTGGCCGAGCAGTTCGGGCAGATGCGCGTCTTCGTCGTCTGCGTAGCCCTGTTCACCGTCGGCTCGCTGCTGTGCGGGCTGGCCCCCAACATCTACGTACTGATCGCGTTCCGGGCAGTCCAGGCGATTGGCGGCGGCGGCTTCATGCCGTCGGCGGCCGGCATCGTCGCCAGCGAGTTTCCGGAGCGGCGCGGCCAGATGATCGGCCTGTTCGCCTCGATCTTTCCCATTGGCGGCATCATCGGCCCGAACCTGGGTGGCCTGATTGTGGAGCACCTGTCGTGGCGTGAGATCTTCCTGGTGAACGTGCCGACCGGCCTGCTGGTGTTCGCGCTGCTGGTGCGCTACGCCCGCACCCCGATGAAGGCCGTGGCCCGGCGCAGCGTTGATCTGCTGGGAAGTGCCCTGTTCGCCGCCTCGATTATCATCCTGCTGCTGGACCTGACGTTCGTCGGGCGCGACCCGTCCTTTGCCGCGACGCCGCTCTTCTGGCTGCTGCTGGTGCTAAGCGGCACGCTGATGGGCCTGTTCGTGTGGCAGGAGTGCCGCGCCCCCGAACCGGTCCTCGACCTTGCCCTCGTGCTGCGGCACCCGTTCGGCGTGGTGAACCTCTACAATTTCCTCTTCGGCGCGTGCGTCTTCGGCTCGTTCACCTTCATCCCGTACTTCGCCAGCGTGCAGTACGGCATGGGGCCGCTGGAGAGCGGGGCCGTCCTGACGCCGCGCTCACTGATGATGATTGGCTTCTCGACGGTGACGAGCCTGTTTCTGTTGCGGTTCGGCTACCGGCTGCTGATGGTGGTCGGCCTCGGATTCATCATCGCCGCACTGCTGGGCCTCAGCCAGGGGTGGACAGTGCTCACGCTCGGGGCGTTCACCCTGGGAACGTTTCCGCTGCTTATCATCGTCAACGCGCTGTCCGGCATCGGCATGGGACTGGTGATGCCGTCG
This sequence comes from Chloroflexota bacterium, assembly GCA_038318015.1. Taxonomy (GTDB): domain Bacteria; phylum Chloroflexota; class UBA6077; order UBA6077; family JACCZL01; genus JADZEM01. Next base: position 1,395 of record JBBQBU010000485.1, read on the forward strand.
TCTAACAACGCTGCCATCGATCTGATGCCGGAGCGCGCCGCCATCCTGACGGGCATCCGCGGGATGTTCCGCTCAACCGGCGGCGTCATCGGCACGGCGCTGATCGTGCTGGCGCTTGAGTTAAGTACCGACAAGGCAGCGGGCCTGCGGCTGGTCTTCCTGATCCTGGGTCTGCTGCTGCTGCTGACGATCCCGCTGGCGTTCCTGATGCCGGACGGGCGGGTGGCCCGGCGTCAGCCCGACGCACCGCCGTCCGGCACCCCGGCCGAGTCGCCGCCAGCACCGCGCGAGCCGGCAGCCGCCTGACACTGTGGCATGCCGGTTGCCGTCATCTCGCGTTGCGTGCGATGCTGGCGACGCATTCACTGACAGGAGCTGCCCCATATGTCCGATCAGCCCGCACCGTCGCGGCCCAGCATCGCCTTCCTCGGCCTCGGCGCGATGGGTCGCCCGATGGCGGCCAACCTGCTGAAGGCCGGCTACCCGCTGACCGTCTGGAACCGTAGTGCCGCCCGCGCCAAACCGTTGCGCGACCAGGGAGCGACGGTAGCCCCAACGCCGGCCGCCGCCGTTGTCGACGCAGCCATCGTGGTAACGATGCTCACCGACGTTTCGGCAGTCGAACATGTGGCGTTCGGGGCTGACGGGCTGCTGGGGGGCCTCCCAGACGGTGCGACGCTGATCGACATGAGCACCGTGACGCCGGCCCTGAGTCGGCGGCTGGGCGCGGCTGCTGCCGAGCGCGGCGCGGCGTTCCTTGACGCGCCAGTGCTGGGAACCATCGGGCCGGCCGCCGACGGCACGCTGACGATCCTGGCGGGCGGGCCTGCTGAGACGCTGGAGCGCATGCGGCCGATCCTGGGCGTGATGGGATCGACCATCATCCACGCGGGCGACGCGGGGCAGGGCACCTGGCTGAAGCTGCTGGCGAACGCGCTGATGGGCGTCTCGATGCAGGCGTTCTTCGAGTTGCTGGCGCTGGGGCAGCGGGCCGGCTTCGACCGCGAGACGCTGGCGAAGACCTTCGGGGCGCTGCCGATGTCGTCGCCGGTGATGCAGCGCAAGACGCCGCCGATCCTGGCCGGCGACTTCAGCCCGCAGTTCACGTTGGACCTGTTCAATAAGGACTTGCGGCAACTGCTGGAGGCAGCTGGCGCGCTCGGCGTCGATGCGCCGCTGGCCGCGCTGACACACGGGCTGTTCGCGCAGGCGCGCGGCGAGACGCGCGGCGGGTTGGACTACAGCGTCGCGGCGCTGGCCGCCGAAGAGCGGGCCGGCATCTCCCGCGAGTAACGAGCGGTGTAGGGGCACGATACATCACGCCTGGGCGGCGTGCAGGTCGTGGCCGTGCCCCTTCGACGCCCCAGGTCGGGGATGCGCGGGGATTTTTTCGGGCGCAGCGCCCCGGTCTGGTAGCCTTCCGGCGGAGATGCCGTCATCTGATGCTATCTGACCCGCCTGTCTCGCCAACCGACGCACCGATCCGCGTCATCCTCGCAGACGACCACCCGATCTTGCGGAGTGGTCTGCGCCTGTTGCTGGGTGCCGAACCTGACCTTGAGGTCGTGGGGGAGGCGAACAACGGCATTGAGGCCGTGGAGCAGACGACGCGACTCCGCCCCGATGTCGTGGTGATGGACATCGCCATGCCCGGCATGAGCGGCCTGGAGGCGACGCGCCGCATCAGCCAACTCGAGACCGGGGCGCGCGTGCTGATCCTGACCGTGCACGCCGAGGAGCAGTACCTGTTGCCGGTGGTGCAGGCGGGCGGGTCCGGCTACGTCCTCAAGAGCCAGGCCGACACCGACCTGCTGGAAGCGATCCGCGCGGTGCATCGCGGCGAGGTCTTCCTGGACCCGCCGGCCCAGAAGATGCTGCTTGAGGACTATCTGAGCCAGGTCAAGGCCGGCAAAGAGGTTGACAGCTACCAGACGCTCTCCGAGCGCGAGCGCGAGGTGCTGAAGTACACCGCCGAGGGCTACACCGCCCAGGAGATCGCCGACCGGCTGGTGCTGAGTCCGAAGACAGTGGACACCTACCGCGCCCGCGTCATGGACAAGCTGAATCTGCACCACCGCGCCGAACTGGTGAAGTACGCGCTGCGGAAAGGGCTGTTGCAGCCCGGCGACCACTGACCATGCTGCCGCCCGGAGCGACGCGCCGGCGTCAGTGAGGTCATTATCGGCAACTGCGTTGTCGCGCGGATGCCGTCAGGATACGCCGTGGCCGCGCGTTTGTGGGAGTTTTCCCCACGCGTCTGTCAGGGAAACACAGCCCGAGATATCAGGAGCCGTCCCGACACGCAGCCGCACACGCCGGGCGTATGATGCTGGTGGGCGCACGACGGCGAGCCACTCCCCCCTCGGGTTCGCCGTTCACCCATGATGCGGCGGAACGCGACAGCGATCGCGGTCCACTCCGCCACCAGCGTTGTGGACGTGGAAAGCGTCGACCGTGCCAGCGGTCGAGGTCGCGAGAGCGTGCCAGTGGTGCCCATCAGGCTCTCTCGTCGCTGAGCCGGCTGCCCCGTTGGGCGGCCGGTGCAGCACCTTCATAGTCAACAGGCTACTCGCTTATCGCTGCTACGCTGCTGTGCTGCTTTCCGGTGTATCCCTCGTTCACTACCCCTGCTGTTCGCTGTCCCTGCTATCCTCTGGCACGCGCCGGGTGGTCCTGCGGCCACCCGGCGCACGTTTTCGCCTGCGATGTCGGCGGATGTTTGCACCCGGCACGCTGCGGCAGCCGACTGTGGCACGCGCAGCCCAGGGGGCGGCTTGGTTGCGTTCGACAGCGTGCGCTCTGGCTGCTGCTAGAGCGGCAGGGCGACGGTGAATGTGCTGCCGCGTCCCTCGGTGCTCTCAATCGTCACCGTCTCGCCGTGCAGATCCACGATCTGCCGGACCGAGAACAGGCCGATGCCGGTGCCAGTGAATCGCCGCTCGATAGTGCGCAGGCTCACCCGCAGGCGGTCCAGGGGCATCGCATCCCCACGGTCGGTCAGCCGCTGGGCCAGTGCCGCGAACCCCTGAATGCTCGTCAGTGGATTCGTGAGGTCGTGGGCCACCGACGCCAGGAACTCGTTGCGCACGGCAGACTCGGCGTGTTCGCGGTCCACCTGGGCCGTGCGGTGCTGCTGCTGCTCGTCGGCCTCTAACTCAAAAGGCGATCAGGCCGGCAAGCAACTCGAACTGCTGGACCTGCTGGTCGTCCAACGGGGCCGGGTCGGGGTCAAGGGCACAGAGCACGCCGAACGGCTCGTCGTTGCGCCGGTTGAGCGGCACAGCGATGTAGCCTTCTAC
>JBBQBU010000486.1:0-4686 GCA_038318015.1 Chloroflexota bacterium
AACGCGTGCGGCTCGTTCGCTGGCCTGCCCGTCATGCCCCGAGCTGATCGGCAAGGTCCACGAAGCTGCTCGCCACCACGTCGATCTTCGAGCGGTCCGGCTCGCCCTCGATCTTGCCGTTCGGACCCCATTCCGGGTCACGCCGCACGAAGCCGGTCTTCATGCCGTACTCACGCGACGAGTACAGGTCGCGGAGGTGGGCCGCCGTCATCATGACCTGGTTCATCGGCAGGCCCAGGAAGCGCCCGGCCGACTGGTACATCTCTGGCTCAGGCTTGAACTTCTGGACCAGTTCGGCGGACAGGATGGCATCCCAGGGCAGGCCGCCGTACTTCGCCATGTCCGTCAGCAGCGCGACATTGCCGTTCGACAGCGTGGCAATAATGAACTTCTTCTTCAGGCGGGTCAGCCCCTCCACCGAGTCGGGCCACGGGTCGAGCCGGTGCCAGACTTTGTGCAGCCACGCGATTTGCTGCTCGGACAGGCCGGTGATGCCGTACTTCGGCAGCATCTCCTGGAGCTTATCCAGCATGAACTCGTCGGTGGTCTGGTACGGGGCCGCGCCGCTCCGAATCTTCGCGATCTGCTCGTGGTAGCCGACGCGCCGCCACTCCTCGGCAAACGTCGGCCAGTCCACCGTGTGGCCCGTTTCCCGGCTGATCTGCTCGCCCGCCTTGATGACCGAACTGCGCCAGTCCACGACGGTGCCAAACACGTCGAATACCAGCGCCTTGACGTCATCCCCAATCGCCGTTCCTGCCATCGCGCTTGCTCCCTCCGCCGGTCGCCCCACGGCTCCATTGCCGCTTTCGTCGCCTATCTCCGACATGGTACTCTGCGCGCATGCTTGCGATCCGAGAAACGGCCAACCTGACCGATGACGAGTACGATCAACTGACGGCGGTGCTGATAGCCGTCGTCGATGACGGTGCATCTATCGGGTTTCACCTGCCGCTGGCGCATGATGAGGCGGCGGCGTACTGGCGCGGCGTCCTCGGCCCGCATCGCGTGCTGCTGCTGGCCGAGGAGGCCGGCCGCATCGTCGGGTCAGCGCAATTGGCGCTGGAGCCGCGCGTAAACGGCCGCCACCGCGCCGAAGTGGCGAAAGTCATGGTGCACCCTGACGCGCGCCGGCGCGGCCTGGCCCGGTCGCTGATGGCCCGGCTTGAGGATGTGGCGCATCGCGAGCGGCGCACGTTGCTGATCCTCGACACGCGCGCTGGCGACCCGTCGAACACCCTGTACCGACAGTTCGGGTACGTTGAGGTGGGCGAGATACCCAACTATGTGACGAATGAGGTCGGCGAGTTCCAGGCAACGGTCGTCTATTACAAGATCCTCGCCTGACCGTCGCTCAACGCCCACCATTGCAGGAGACCACGGGCCGGGACATCCGTGCGTGTGGCGGAGCGCGTGACACAGACATGACCACCGTGTGCGCCACGGCGGCATGATGCCGACGTGAAATCATTGACGGCGCGCTCGCCGGCCGGGATACTCGCCGCACAGTGGCGTGTGGGAGCATAACAGCGTGGTAAAGATCGGCATTGGCGTGCCGACGACAATTGAGGGCGTGACCGGCGACCTGCACATCGAGTGGGCACGGCAGGCTGACGCGGCGGGCTTCAGTAGCCTGAGCTTCATCGACCGCATCGCCTACTCGAACTTCGAGCCGATGGCGACGCTCGGGGCGATGGCCGTCGTGACGAAGCACGTCCGGCTGCTACCCGCCGTCATCCTCGGGCCGACCCGCAGCACCGGGCTGCTCGCGAAGCAGGCCACGACCATCGACCAGTTGTCGAACGGGCGGCTGTCACTCGGCCTGGGTATCGGGCGCCGTCCACAGGACTACGAGGCGACCGGCCAGCAGTTCAAGAAGCGCGGCCAGGACTTTGACACCCAGTTGGAGACGCTCCGCCGCCTCTGGCGTGGGGAGCCATTCTCGGAGACCACCGGATCGATTGGCCCGCCGCCGGTCCAGCCGGGCGGCCCCGAATTATTCAGCGGGGCGTTCGCGTCTGGCGCGTTGACGCGGGTGGCTCGCTACGCCGACGGCTACATCGGTGTGCGGAACCCGGCTGACATGGCGACGGCGTTCAAGGTCGTTGAGGACGGCTGGCGGGTGGCCGGGCGTGCGGGCCGGCCGCGCTTCCTTGGGCTGAACGCCTACGCGCTCGGACCGGACGCTGAGGCCCGCAGCGAGGCGACGGTGCGCCCGTACTATTCCTACTGGCCGGAGCGCGTTGACTTCATCGTCGAGAGCACGCTGACGACGCCCGCCGCCATCCGCAAGTTCGTGAAGGCCGGTGCGGACATCGGGGTGGACGAGGTACTGTTGAATCCCACCATTGCCGATCTTGACCAGATCGCTCGGCTGCGTGAGGTTATCTGACTATGGCACGTGGTATCGCGGTCCTGATGACGCTGGTGGCGGTGACCTGGGTGATGGAGCTTGGCGACGCGCTGGTGCCGGGGCGCTGGCTCGATTCGTGGGGGATCAGGCCGCGCGACGTGAGTGGGCTGTGGGGCATCCTGTTCTCGCCGTTCTTGCATGGCGGGTTTGCGCACCTGATTGCGAACACGGTGCCGTTTATCACGCTGGGCTTCCTGGTGATGCTGCGTGGCCTGGGGACATTCGTCGGGGTGTCGCTGTTGGTGATGCTCCTGGGCGGCCTCGGAGTCTGGGTCTTTGCGCCCGGCAACACGATCCACATCGGCGCGAGCGGCCTGATCTTCGGGTACATCGGATACTTGCTGGCGCGTGGCTACTTTGAGCGCAGTTTTGGTGCGCTGGCGATGGCGGTGGTTGTGGCGGTGCTGTACGGCGGGGCGCTCTGGGGCGTCCTGCCCGGTCAACCGGGCATCTCGTGGCAGGGGCACCTGTTCGGGTTCCTGGCGGGCGTCGGGACGGCAGGCATCATGCGGCCGTCGCGCACCGCCGCCCTGGCGCGCTGAAACCGGTCCTGCCGGCAGCTTACGCCCCGGCGAGGCCGCGCCGGACCCGCTCAGGTGTGATCGGGATCTCAGTGAAGCGAGTGCCGGTCGCCGCATGGACGGCGTTCGCGACGGCAGCCGCCACCGGGATCACTGGCGGCTCGCCGACGCCGCGCAGCCCGTACGGCCCAGACTGCGACGGAATCTCCAGAATCACCGACTCGATGGGCGGGATCTGGTGCGAACCGGGGAGCGTGTAGTCGAGCAAGGTCGCCGTCTGAAGCCGCCCGCCCTCGTCGTAGGTCATCTGTTCATAGAGCGCCCAGCCGATGCCCTGCGCCACGCCGCCGTGGATGTTCTCTTCGACCATCGCCGGGTTGATCGCCCGCCCAACGTCGTGCACCGCGACGTACTCCAGCACGTCGGTGCGGTGCGTGTCGGGGTCAACGCGGACCCGCGCGAGGTGCGCCGCCATCGCCGACGCCCGTATCCGCAAGGCGATGTTGCCGCGCCCGAGGACCGGCGGATGCTGCGAGTACATCATCGCGGTCAGGGTGTGGATGCGGTTCAGGGCGATGCTGCGCTCTGGCGCACCGCGCACCACCACCCGGCCGTCGATCAACTCCAGGTCTTCGGGCGCGGCCTCGAGTTGGTCGGCGGCGATGTCGAACGCCTGCTTGCGGGCGTCCTGGGCCGCTTCGACCAGCGCCGCGCCGACCACCAGCGTGATCTTGCTGCCGCCGGACATCGGGGAGTGCGGTGCGCCGGTGCTGTCGGCGTTGGAGATGTTCACACGCTCCGGCGGCAAGCCGAATGCCTCGGCGGCCATCTGGAGTAGCGCCGTGTTCGAGCCAGAGATGTCCACCGATCCGACGACCGCCGTTACCGTGCCGTCAGACTCCAGTCGGCAGAGCGCGCTCGCGGACTGGAGCGTCACCATCAGGCCGCCGATTGCCACACCGACGCCTTCGTTTGGCCCGGTGGCACGTGCGGCGCGGTCTTTCCAGGCCGGGTGATCCCGGAGCGTCTCCAGGCACTGCCGCAGCCCGATGCGCGCCCACTTCTGGCCGTGTGGCATCAGGTCGCCCTCTTCGATGCAGCTTTGCAGCCGCAAGTCGATGGGGTCACGCCCGAGCGTCTCGGCCAGTTCGTCCATGGCTGACTCGATGGCGAAGACGCCCTGCACCGCTCCCGGCGCGCGGTACGCCCCCTGCGGAATCGTATGGGTGACGACCTCGTAGCCGCGCAGCCGCAGGTGCGGGATGCGGTAAAAGCCGCCGACGTAAATCATGGCGTTGGTGACGGGCGAGCCGGGGAACAGGCCGGCGTCGAAGACGATCCGGGCGTCCACCGCCGTCAGGGTGCCGTCGTGGCGCGCCCCGAGAGTCAGGTCGATGGTGCAGCGCGGGGCCGGCGTGGCGGCAAGGAACTCGTCCATGCGGGAGAACACGATCTTGATGGGCCGGCCGAACTTGACGGCCAGGACGCCCGCCAGTGGCTCCAGCAGCACGCCCTTGCCGCCGAAGCCACCGCCGACCGTCATCGGGATCAGCCGAATCTGTCCGTCCTGCCAGCCCAGCACACGGGCCGTCTCTTCGCGCGGCAGGAAGACGCCTTGCGTAGACGACCAGATGGTCAGGCCGCCGCCCGGCTCTGGCGCAGCGACCGTGGCGTGCGGCTCGATGTACCCCTGATGGATGATCGGCGTGCGGTAGGATCGTCGGATCAGCACCTCGGCCTCGCGTAGCCCCT
>JBBQBU010000487.1:0-4681 GCA_038318015.1 Chloroflexota bacterium
CTCACCCGCGACAAGAAGCCGGACCTGCTGCTGGTGCTCGACCATCCCGAGTTGCCGCTGCACAACAACCCGGCCGAACTCGGCGCACGCCAACGCGTCCGCAAGCGCGATGTCAGCTTCGGCCCGCGCAGTCCAGCCGGCACCGCTGCCTGGGACACCTTCATGACCCTCGCGGCTACCACCCGCAAGCTCGGCGTCGACTTCGCGGCCTACCTGCGCGACCGGCTCACGCAGGCCGGCCAGGTTCCACCCCTCGCTGACCTCATTACCGCCCGCATTACCGCCCGCGCGCCTCAGCTTGCTCTCGCCTCTGCCTGACTCATCCCAGGGCCGCTACCCTGCCGGATTGAGGTGGTACGACGATGAGTGCTGATGCCGGCTACTTCAGCGGCGAGAATGCTGCCGAAGACTGGGCCGGACTCGATCTCCTGATCGCCGCTGGACGCGACGACCCGGCGGCTGCAGCCACGAACGCCACGGTGTACTCAATCGACCGCTTTGGCTACGACAACGCGCGCGACGTGTGGGTGTCTCCGGCCAACAAGCTCCTGGTGCGCCTGGTTACCCCGCCGGGTACGACGGGCCGCCCCAGCCAACACCGCTACGTCGCCGCAGCGGCTGACTGCGCAGGCTGCCCGCTCCGTCCCCGCTGCCTGCAGCCTGGCGAAGACCACCGACAACTCCAGGCCCAGGACCGCCGGTCCACCGGTGCGATTCGCTTCAAGTTGCACCAACCGGACGCTCGCCGGCGCTACGCTCACCGCAAGACCATTGTCGAGCCGGTCTTCGGCCAACTCAAAGAGGCGCGCGGCTTCGCCACCCTCAGCCGACGTGGGCTGGCCCGTGCCGCCGGCGAGTATCTCCTGGCCTGCCTCGCTCATAGCCTCGGCAAGTTGCTCCGCGTCTGCTCGCTCCCGACTGCCCGCGTGGTGCCGCTGGCTGGGTGATGCCCATTCCGACCACCCTCGGACCACCACTTGCCACCACCGACCGACGCCGGACACCCTGCACGGCCCTCCCACCTCGCCCTCCACCCTCCTGACCTCCGATCAGCCCCCTCGCCCTCCACCCTCTCCATCCCTCGACCCGTGACCCACACTCCTAGCGCCACAGCAGGGTACGAAACACCGGCATGAGAATCCTGGCATGATTCCGTTATGACCTCCGCGTACTACCTACCACTTGCCCCGCACCCTCCGGCCCCCTCTCCCGCGTGCGGGAGAGGGGAAGCCGACCCATGCTGGTCGGTCCGTGAGGGGTGCCACGGTCTGGTAGCCGCTTGGCGTCCGTCGGGGGCCGCATGGCCCGCCTGACGCCGATTCGCCGCCGGTCGTCGCGGCCGTGGTGGCTGGTCGTGCTGCTGCTGGCGGTGGTGGTGGCGCTGGTGTTCCTGCCGGGGCAGGCCCGCGACGCCGAGAGCGGCGCGTCGCGCCTGCTGGAACCGGCCCAGACGATCCTGTCCACCTGGGTGGGACAGATTGAGAATGTGGCGACGGTGGTCCGCCGGATGTCGGAGCTGTCGGCGCAGAACGACCAGTACCGTGAGGAGATAGACCGGCTGCAAGCGGAGATCGCCCGCCTGCGCGAGCTTGAGGTGGAGAACCGCGACTTGCGGAATCTGCTCGGCCTGAAGCAGCAGGCCGGCACCGGCGAACTGTTGCCGGTGCGCGTCATCGCCCGCGACCCGTCGCCGTTCGTCCAGGCGATCACGTTGGACCGTGGCACCGACGACGGCGTGCGTGAGGGCATGACGATCATCTCGTGGCGCGGCGTGGTGGGGCGAGTCAGCCGGGTGAGCGCGTCGTCAGCGAAGGTGCTGCTCATTACTGATACCAGTTCGTCGATCAGCGGGCGCGTCCAGACTTCCGAGTCGCGGGTGACGGGCATCATCAAGGGGCGGCCAGAGGGCGGCCTGGTGATGCAGCGCATTCCGCAGGAAGAGTCGTTGCAGACGGGCGAGACGGTCGTCACGTCGGATTTTGGCGGCCTGATGCCGGAGGGGTTGGTGATCGGCCAGATCGTGCAGATTCGGCGCAAGGACGTGGACGTGCTGCAAGAGGCCGTCATTGAGCCGTCCGCCGACATGAAGCGGCTGGAGCGGCTGTACGTGCTGCTCGCCAGCGCCGACAACCGGTGAGGTGCAGGGTGCTAGGTTCCAGGTTCTGGGGGACGTGGCCTGCTGTTCATAGCCGGTCTGAGCATCAGCGTTCCCCGTCCGATGCAGGATTCTCGAGGCCCTTGTTCGGGTCTCCGCTGATTGACCACTCCCAGAACCCAGAACCTAGAACCCAGAACCCCCGCTGATGACGCTGTTGATCTACGTGGTCGTCCTGGTGCTGGCGGCGCTGGCCGAGTCCACGGCGGGCTACCAGCTTGACGTACTCGGCGGCGGCCGGCTGAATCTGGTGCTGGTGCTGGTGACGGCCTGGAGCCTCGTGCGAGGCGTGCAAGACGGGCTGCTCGCGGGGCTGGCCGGCGGCCTCGCGCTGGATCTGATGAGCGGCACGCCGTTCGGGCTGCACACGATCCTGCTGGGGCTGCTCGGGGCGGCGACGGCCATCGGCGGCGGGACGCTGGCGCGCGGCGGGCTGGCGCTGCTCTTCGGAACGACGGTTCTGACGACGGTGGCGTACTACGCGCTCCAGGTGCTGATTCTCCGGCCGTTCGGTTGGGAGTTTCCGGGGCTGATGCGTTTCGTGAACGTGCTGGTGCCGACGATCTTCCTGAACATGCTGTGCATGCCGTTCGCGACCGGGTTCGCGCGCCGGCTGGACGTGATGCTGAATAGCTGGCGCCGCATGGAGCTTGAGTAGCCGCGCTGGTTCTCGGCCGGGGCGAGCCAGCGACGAGGCTGGCGGTCAGGCGGGCCGGTCAGGCGGGCCGGTCAGGCGGGCGGCTCGCTGGTCAGGGGCGGGAACCAGACGCTGCGCGGGGCGGGGTCAGTGACGCGCGGCTGCACGAGGACTGAGTCTAGTGCGGAGATGTCGATGTCCTCGACGATGCGGCGCACCGGCAGGACCGGGCCGTCTCGGAAGATCATCAGGCGGAGCAGGTGGAGCGCGTCGTCGTGGCCGTGCGCGGTGACGCCGCAGCCGAGGCCGACCCCGTGACTGCTCGCGTAGCCCTGAAGCACCGTCGTCGAGAGGTCGACCTCGATCCAATACTGCGTGAGCCGTTCTGCCGTGGGATGGTCTTCGGTCGGAGGCATCGTCGTCCTCTGCTCCTGCGGGTGACAGCATTCGCCCGGTCAGACGGTACAACGAACGGCAGACGTAACGCAGTCTCCCCGTCCCGCCACCCCTGGCTCACAGCGTTGTCGAGTATGCCCGGTCCACGGCAGGCTTGCGCGGCGACAACCGTGGCCGCCTAGACCGTCCGGGCTGGTAGAGTCTACCGTGATGCTTCGCGCGCGCTTCTGGCGGCAGATCGACTACGTGCTCTTGCTGGCGATGGCCGGTCTTGTTGCCTACGGCCTGCTGATGATCCACAGTGCCACCTGCTCGCCGGACTGCGAACGGTTTTTCCCGCCGACCTCCTGGGCCACGCGGCAGGCCGCCTACGCGCTGGCGGGCACCGTCATTATGGTGGGCGTCGCCTTGATCCACTACAAGGTGTATCGGTCACTGGCGTACGTGGCCTACTTCGTGGCGCTGCTGTTACTGGTGGCGGTGCTGCTCTTCGGCAGCGGTGACGTGGAGTTTGGCGCGCGTCGCTGGATTCGCCTGGGCCTGTTCGACTTGCAGGCGTCCGAGTTGACGAAGATCGCGGTCATCCTGGCACTGGCCCGTTTCCTGACCGACCGCGAAGGGCCGCTGTCGTTCCGGCGGCTGGTGGCGTCGGCGTTCCTGCTGCTGCCGCCGCTGCTGCTGATCTACATGGAGCCGAACCTCGGCACGGTGTTGCTGTTCATCTTCCTGTGGTTCGGGCTGATCGTGATGGCCGGTGCCCGGCCGTTGCACATCGGCATCATCATCCTGGTCGCGGCGCTGGCGGCACCCGGCGGCTGGCTCCTGATGCGCGATTACCAGCGCGCCCGCATCGAGACGTTCGTCGCGACGGTGGCGAACCCTGAGAACGACCCGTTCGGCGAGGGGTACAACATCCTCCAGGCGCGCATCAGCATCGGCTCGGGGGGGATGTTCGGGCAGGGCTGGCTGCAGGGCACGCAGACGCAGTTGGACTACTTGCGCGTCAAGCAGAGCGACTTTATCTTCTCGGTGCTGGCCGAGGAGATGGGGTTCGTCGGCGCGATGGTGCTGTTCGCGCTGTTCATCGTGCTGCTGTTCCGCATCATGCGGGTGGTGGACAAATCGCCGGACGGCTTCGGGCGGGTGGTGGCGTTTGGCATCGGGTGGATTGTGCTGTTCCAGGCGTTCGTGAACCTGGGCGCAAACCTGACGGTGCTGCCGGTGACGGGCGTGCCGTTGCCGCTGGTGAGCTTCGGCGGCAGTTCGATGCTGACGTTCTTCACGGCATTCGGCATCCTGCAAAGCATCCTGATCCGCAGCCAGAAGCGGCGCTTCAGCCTGTCCTCACGCTGACTATAGATCGTCAGAAAACGTTCTGAACTAGGCCGCGTCGGCGACAGCGGTGAGATCGACGGTGTCCGGCTGGGCCATGAGCTTGAGGTAGCGTCCGAAGAGGGCTTTGACGCGGTCTGGTCGGCGAGCAAAATCGGCGA
>JBBQBU010000488.1:0-4676 GCA_038318015.1 Chloroflexota bacterium
GCCGTAATCCTCAAGCTCCGGGAACTGCGGATACTTGAAGTTGCCCACCTGCGCCGTCACGATGCTGGCCGTCTGCGAGCCGGTGAAGAACAGGAACTGCTCGATCTGGTGCGAGGCGATGTCGGTGAGGATGCCGCCGTACTGCTCCCGCTTGAAGAACCAGGGCGGGCGCGCCTGGACTCGCGCGCGGTGCGGCCCGAAGCCCGTCGTCTGCACTACTCGGCCGATGGCCCCAGCCTGCACCAGTTCGCCGGCGTGGACCGTCGAGCGCGTCGAAAAGTGCTCGCTGAAGTAGACCGACCAGATGCGGCCGGTCTCCTGCTGAACGCGTTTAAGCTCGGCAAGCTGCTCCAGGCTCGTCGCCCCCGGCTTGTCCACCAACGCATCCTTGCCGTGCTGCATGGCCGCGATGGCGAGGCCAGCCCGCTCACTGGCGATGGATGCCGAGACGATCAGGTCAAGAGTCGGGTCTTCGAGGATCTCGGCTGCGGACCGCGCGAGGCGGGCCTGTGGGTACTCGCGGCCGTACGGGGCCGCGAGCTCCGGCTCTTCTGCGAAGAAACTGACCAGCTCCGCGCCAGCATCCAGCAGCATCTGCGTCTGGCCGTAGATGTGAAAATGGTTCAGGCCGATGGCCCCAAACCTGATCGGCCGATCCGTCCCGGCAGCCTGCTCGCTCATAGTGCCCCCCAACCTGATCCCAACGGTACGTGCGCTGTCCAGCGGTGGTGCAGGATGCCACACCGGCCGCAGCGTCGGGCACTCTTGCCGGGCGCGGCGCACGGCAACCGGCTCGCTACAATCTGGCGGCGTACAGGGAGGGTGTCGGGATGGCTGACGATGCAGCGGACGCACGCAACGGGACGGAGCGCCAGCGGGTCGCGTCCGGGTCGCCGTATGAGGCGCTGTTCGGATTCTGCCGGGCCATGCGCGTGGGCGACCGTGTGCTGATCGCCGGCACTGCGCCGATCTGGCCGGACGGCTCGTGCGCCCCTGATGCCGGCGCACAGGCCGCCCGCTGCTTCGAGATCATCGTGACGGCGCTGCGCCAGGTGGGCGGGGAGCCGCGCCACGTCGTCCGCACCCGCATGTTCATCACCGACGCCGCCGACAACGAGGCCGTTGGTCTGGCGCACGGGGCGGTCTTCGCGGAGGCACGCCCCGTCGCAACGATGGTGGTGGTGGCCGGGCTGCTCGACCCGCGCTGGAAAGTGGAGATCGAGGCCGAGGCGATCATCGACTGAGCAGGAGTCAGGAGAGATTGTCCAGGGAGCGGCTGGCGAACCAGCGGCACGCCCGCAACTCATTCGCCAGCAACGCCAAGCGACAGCACGCACGGGCGGTGAGAGGGCACAATCCACATGGACCAGGTGATCGCGGCCGAGACGTTGATGGCGGCCCAGCAGCGCCCGCACGGCGCATATACGTCGGTGCTCGCCCAGTATGCCGCCGACTTCTCGTATGATCGCCTGCCCGCCGAGGTCCGCGACTTCGCACGCGGCATCATCCTCGATACGCTTGGGGCCATCGTCGCGGCGGCGTCGGCGCGCTACGGCCTGCGCGGCACGCTCGGGCGGTTCGTGACCAGCAGCGGCGGCACCCCAGAAGCGACGCTCGTCGGGCTGGGCCAAAAGTCGTCGCTGGTGAACGCGGCCCTCTACAACGGCACCCTCGGCTACTACTGCGACGTGGAGGCGAACCACACCGGCGCGATCATGCACGCGCCGGCATCTGTCGTCCCGGCCGCGCTGGCCGCCGCGGAGGTGCGCGGCGCGAGCGGTGCAGAGACGCTGGCCGCCATCGTCCTGGGCATCGACGTGGCCTGCCGCGTCAGCCTCGCCATCGGCCCGAATGCGCTCTACGCGCGGGCGTTCCACCCGTCGGCCGTCTGCGGCGCATTCGGGGTCGCAGCGGCGGTGGGGCGCATCATCGGGCTGGATCAGCAGGGGATGGCGAACGCTTTCGGTCTGACCGCCAACCAGGCGTCCGGTCTGTTGGCCTGGGCCAGCGATCACACCGAGCAATCCCGTCCGTTCAACTGCGGCCTTGCGGCGCGCAACGGCGTCACCGCCGCGCTGCTGGCCGAGACCGGCATGGGCGCACCGCAGCACATCCTCGACCCGGCCGAGAAGTACAACGTGTTCCGTGCCTGGGCCACCGATCCACGTCCGGAAGCGTTGCTAGACGGCCTGCACGAGCGGTACGAAATCTTCGGGCTGGCGGTGAAGCTGTACGCCTGCTGTGCGTTCCTGCATCCGGCCCTTGACGGCATCCTGGCGCTGCTGGACGAGGGTGCCGTCTCCGCCGACGACGTGACGGCGATCACGCTGCGCTTCAGCCACTCCGGCCGCTCGATGATCGACGAGAACAAGTTGAAGTCGCACCGCGCGCAGTACATCTTGCCGGTCGGGCTGTACAACGGTCGCGTCACCCTGGACGACATCCTGTTTGAGCCGCACGATGCGCGCATCCTGGCTCTGGGGGAGCACACGCGCGTGGTCGGCGACGACGAACTTGAGCGGCACTACCCAGACCGCTACGCCTCGGTTGTGGAGTTGGCGACGCGCGACGGTCGGGTAGCATCACGCCGGGTGGACTGGCCGAAGGGGTACCCGCAGAACCCCGTCACCCCCGCCGACCTGGAGCAGAAGTTTCGCGCGCTGGCCGCGACTGCGGTGGACGCTGCCACCATCGACCGGCTGGTACAGGTCGTGGCACGTCTCGAAGCCGCCCCGCGCGTTGACGACCTGCTGGCGCTGCTCGCCCGCACCGACTGACGCCGCGCCTCCCGTCCAGATCAGTGAGGCACGGCGTGACGACGTTCCCAGCGACCGGGCAGACGGGCCGTCCGTCCGCGTGCTTACGCGTCGTCGAAGGTGACAGCGACGAGCGGGCTGCCGGCCTCCCAGGCCGGCAGGTCAGTGGCCGGCCGCCCAACGTTGGCCAGGACGCGCGCGAACACCGCCCGGCGCTCGGCAGCGTCCGTGACCGGCCGGGCGGTCGCAGCGAGGTCGGCCGTGGCACTCTCCTTCAGGTGGAAGGTGAAGCGCGGATTCGCCACCATGTTGGCGTACCAGTCGCGCTTGCCGGGCGTGCCGGTCAGGTACACCTGCCCGTCGATGTTGTGAAACCACGTCTCCTTGCGTCGTGGCTCGCCCGACGCGCGACCAATCGTCGTCATATCAATGACCCGATCCTTCGCCAACGCCTGCTTGATCTCATCATTCATGGCAGCAACCTCCCGGTGGGTCATGGGTTCTGGGTGATGGTCCCCCCTCTCCCGCTAGCGACACGGGGATCCCGCGCAGCGGAGGGGCCTCGTAGTTCGTGGGAGAGGGGGCTACGGGGTGAGGGGCGTGCCCTAGTTACGGTGCTTCGTGCGGCTCCACCACGCCGCCGCGCTTCAGGCTCTCGTAGGCCGCCAGCGTCGCCGCCAGCGTCTTCAGGTTGTCAGACCCCGGCGACAGGAACGGCCGGCCGTGCCGCAAGGCTGCCGCGAAGTCAGCGATGCAGCTATCGAATGCGGCCTGATACGCTTGCCGCCCCGGCTCGGTGTACCGCTTCAGCACCGTCACTGTGCCGTCGTTCGTGACGTGGCGTAGCTCCGCGTCGAACGGGTCCAGGTGCAGTGAGCCGTCGCGTCCTTCCAGCAGCATATCGCCAGCGCCCATCTTCGGCGTGCGGTCAGACGGTGACGCCCAGGAGCAGTCCACCATCGTCGTTGCGCCGCTGGTGTGCCCGTACACGACCATCGCGTGATCTTCGCCCGCGATGATCGGGTTGACCCGCGAGGCCCGCGCATAGACGCTTTCGATGTCGCCCATTAGCGAGCGGATACCGTCGATGTAGTGAATCATCATCTCGTAGATCAGTAGCATGGGCATCTCGGCGAAGTACGGCTGATCCGGGTTGACCGGGTGTGTGCGGCTCATCGGGCGGCGGTGCCCCAGCAGCCGCATCCAGTGGACCGGGCCGATCAGGCCGGCATTAAGCTGCTCCTTGATGTCTTTGACGGCCGGCACGTGCCGCCACATCTCCAGCACCATGAAGCGCACGCCGGCCTTCGCGCAAAGCTCCGCGATCTCGCGGGCCTCGGCCATCGTCGAGGCCAGTGGCTTCTGACACAGCACGTTGACGCCCTTGCTGGCGGCCAGACTCGCCAGCGCCTTGTGGCTTGACGGCCGGGTCGCGATATCGACGGCGTCCAGGTTCTCGGCGTCGAGCATCGCCTCGACATCGGTGTAGATCTTGTCGATGCCAAACTGCGTCGCCCGCTCCTCGGCCTTCGCGCGGTCAAGGTCGCAGATGGCGACCAGTTCGGCGTCAGGGGTCGCCTGCCAGGCGGGGATGTGCTGCTGCACGATGTAGCCGGCCCCGATCAGGCCGACGCGCAAGGGCGGTGGTGTAGACATCGAAGTCCTCTCCCGCAGGGGTTTTGGGTGTTGGGTCGTCGGTGACGGGTCATGGGAGACGGCAGCAACCGCACGCGGTTCCTCTACCACCGATCCCCCACCACCTATCACCTCCGCTAGGGGCAATACCGATAAGTTTAGGGCCAGAGGATGCGGACAGACGTGACGGCGACGGGTGGAAGAGTCGGGGTTGAGCCAGTCGGAGGCGGTCGTTTGAGCGGGAAATTGCTCATTTTGCGCTTGACGACGCGGGGATTGTGTCGA
>JBBQBU010000489.1:0-4676 GCA_038318015.1 Chloroflexota bacterium
CGTTCACGCTGCGGCTGCCCGTCTACACACCCGCCGCCCTGCCCGAGCCGCAGGCAGCCGTCGCCGCCCGCTAGGTTGCCGCGAGGCTCCTTGCGGCCTTTTAGCGAGCGCGCCAGCGGTACTCCCATACGAGGAGCGGCCCCCGTTCCCAACGTGCGGGTGCGTCGCTGGTGCGCCTGCGGAGCCGCTATACTGTGCGGCGAGGTGGCCCGCCGGGCGCCGCCATGTTCGTGGAGTGGTACACGTGCCCCGTCTACTTGCTGTCGGTGTCTGGCTTCTGCCGCCACCGGTTGCTCCTTCCCGCTAATCTGGGCAGGACGACCGCGTCGCGTTGACGCTGGCACGCCTGGGGTGTGCTCTATTTGATCCTGCCCACCGGCTTCCGTGCCTCGTGTGGAAAGGATCAACCTGAGAGATGACCACCGAACTTCGTGCTGCTGCGTCCGGGCGCCTTGCCGGGCGGGGCGGCCTCCTCATGATCCTGCTGGCGGCCGTGTTGTGGGGCACCGTCGGGGTGTCTACGCGGGCCATCTTCTCGCTGGCGGAGACGACCGCGCTGACCGTTGCGTTCCTGCGGCTGGCGATTGCCGTGCCGGTCCTCGGCGCGACCTCCGTGGCCGTGCTGGGGCGGCGCAGCGTCCAGGCGTCTCCGCGCCACCTGCTGCTGATGGGCGTGATGGGCGTGCTGCTCGCGGTCTACCAGTTGTGCTTCTTCGGCGCGATCCAGCGCGTGGGCGTGACAATCGCGACGCTGGTGACGCTGTGCACGGCCCCGGTAATCGTGGCGATCCTTTCGCCGCTGCTCTTCGGCGAGCGGCTGACCCGACGACTGGTGCTGTCTGCCGTGCTGGCTATCGTTGGGACGGTCCTGCTGGTCAGCCCCATCGACCTGACGACGCTGGGCGGGACGGCCGGCACTGGCCTGCTGCTGGCTCTAGGGTCGGCGGCAGGGTACGCGCTGGTCGCCATCGTCAGCCGTCGCGTCGCGCGGGACTCGCATCCGCTGACGCCGGTGACGGTCGGGTTTGCGGTCGGGGCGCTGGCCCTGCTGCCGGCGCTCCTGCTCGACGGCCCGAAGCTGGAGTTCCCGCCGGTGGGCTGGCTGCTGCTGGTCTATTTGGCGGTGGTGCCGTCGGCGCTGGCTTACGTGCTGTTCACGGTCGGGATGCGAACGACGGTGGCGACCGTTGCCAGCCTCGTCACGCTGATCGAGCCGCTGACGGCTGCGGGGTTGGCGTGGCTGCTGTTTGACGAGCGGCTTGGGCCGCTGGCGCTGGTCGGTGCGGCGCTGCTGCTCGGTGCGGTCTGGCTACTGGCCCGCGAGTAGCCGTCGCCGTTCGCGCATCAGAGCACTGGAGCATCCTAACGGTCACGCGTCGGCGTACACTTGATCCTCGGTGATCCTCTCTAGACGTGGTACCGACCGTCGCCCTGCACAACAACTGGCCCTGTTTCTCGCGAACCTCGACACGATCAGTGAACCGCTCGAAGCTGGCGCACTGGTCGTGTTTGAGCAGCGTCGCATCCGCGTGCGTCGGCTGCCGTTCGGATCAAGTCAGTAGGCGGTGGATGAGGGGCGCGGCGGTCTATACTGCCGCGCCGGCCCTGGCGCCCGTCAATGTCTGACCCGTCTACGCCGGCAACCTGACGGCGTCGCTGCCTCCCCAGGGGGACGTGTTCCCTGTTTGGGTCGGCTGCCGCCGGGCCGATCATGGAGGGGTAGATGCGGATTACCGACGTGACCACCACCACGCTCGTGGTGCCGGACCTGCCGGGCATCAAGGATTCGACGATCAGGACCGCCGGCAAGGGCCGTGGCTCGCTGTTCGTCCACATCAAGACTGACGAAGGCATCGAAGGCTTCGGCGTCGGCATCACGGAGTCGAAGGCGACCATCGAGGGGCCGCTGAAGAACGTCCTCGTCGGGCAAGACCCGCTCTGCCACGAGAAGCTGTGGGAGGACATGTTCTGGAAGGTGCGCGGCTATGGGCGAAAGGGCATCGCGTTCTGCGCGCTGTCGTCGCTCGACATCGCCCTCTGGGACTTGAAGGCGAAGGCGTTCGGCGTGCCGCTGTACCGGCTGCTCGGGCCGTACACCGACACGGTGCCGATCTACGGCTCGGGCGGCTGGACGAGCTTCGATGAGGCCGCGTTGGTGCGCGAGCAGACCGGCTACGTGGAACGGGGCATCCCGCGCGTCAAGATGAAGGTCGCCATCGACTTCGGGAAGGACGAGGCGCAGGATATCAAGCGGCTGGCCGCCGTCCGCAAGGCCGTGGGCGACGATGTTGAAATCTTCGTCGATGCCAACAACGGGTACTACGCCCGGCAGGCCATCGCCATGTCGAAGCGGTTTGAGGACTACAACGTCCGCTGGTTCGAGGAGCCGGTGCTGGCCGACGACATCCAGGGGCTTGCGACCATCTCCCGCATGACGACCATCCCCGTCGCGACCGGCGAGCATGAGTACACAAAGTACGGCTTCAAGGATTTAATCTCGCAGGGCGGCGCGGACATCGTGCAGCCGGACGTGGGCCGCGTCGGTGGCGTCACGGAGTGGATGAAGGTGGCCCACCTCGCGCACGCCTACAACCTGCCGGTGGCTCCGCATGCCGTCCAACTTGTCCACCTGCATCTGGCCTGCGCTACGCCGAATTTGCGCGTGGTGGAGTACCTGGGCGTCTCCGAGGAGACGGACAAGATTTTCTACACGGAGTTCCCGGAGCCGAAGGACGGGATGTGGTCGCCGTACCCGGACCGGCCGGGCCTGGGCCTGGAGCTTGACCCGAAGGCCGTGGAGAAGTACCGGGTCTGAGGAGCCAGGAGCCAGGAGCCAGGAGCCAGGAGCCAGGAGCCAGGAGCCAGGAGCCAGGCGCCAGGAAAATGCTCTCTGACTGATAGCGTCACCCGGTGCCATGACATTCCCAGCGTGACGACCTGGGCGAAGAGCACCTACTCTCGCTGTCATCCTGAGCTAGCGTAGCGAAGGATCTCACGGCTCAGACGCGCGGGTGTGTGAGATCCTTCGACTGCGCTCGGAAGCTCAGAATGACATGGAGCGGTCCTGGCTGCCTGTACATGTGTGCATCGCTACGTATTGTCAGACCCTCAGTTTGAGCAAGACCCACGTGGCGGCCTGTCGGGGTGCAGGCCAACCCTACCGGAACAGGTCTTCCAGTTCTGGGACGACCCATAGCGCCTTCTCGCCGCGCTGCACTCGCGCGATGTTCGCGAAGCAGTTCTCGAAGCGGCGCGGGAACGACTGCCACGTCGGGCCGGCCATGTGCGGCGTCAGGGCCACGTTCTTCAGCGCGAAGATCGGGTGGTCGGCGGGCGGCGGCTCCTGGTTCAGCACGTCCAGGCCGGCCCCCTTGATCTGGCCCGTTCGCAACGCTGCCACCAGCGCGTCTTCGTCCACCAACTCACCGCGCGCCGTGTTCACCAGCACCGCCGTCGGCTTCATGATCGACAGCGACTCAGCGTCGATCAGGTGGCGGGTCTGCGCGTTCAACGGCACATGTACCGTCACGCCGTCAGCCGTCCGCAGCAGTTCGTCAAGCTCCACGTAGCGAACGCCAAGTTCAGCCTCGCGTGCGGGCGGCAGACGGAACGGGTCGTAGTAGATGATGGTCGCCTCCCAGCCGGCCAGACGCTTGGCAACTTCCTGGCCGATGCGTCCCATCCCGACGATGCCGATGGTGGAGTGCCAGACTTCGTAGAGCCGCAGCGCCCCGAACGACGGATCGCGCCAGCCGCCCGCCCGCACCGCGTCGTCCAGCGCCGTCAACTGCTTCAGCGATGCCAGCAGCAACATAATCGCGTGCTCGGCGACGGCGATGGCGTTCGCGCCGCCGTTCACCGACACCGGCAGCTTTGCGGCGCGGGCACCGTCCAGATTGAACTTGTCGTACCCGACACTCATCAACTGCACGAGCTTCAGGCGGTTGGCGGCGGCGCTCAGCAGTGCGTCGGTCCGGATGTTGCCGATGAAGCCGCACAGAAAGTCGGCGTCCTGGATGGCCGACGGTACATCGGCCGCCGCGACGTTCTCGAACGCGAAGCCCTTCGGCAAGAGGCCATCGGCAATCGCGCGTACGTCTGGATCAAGGATCGGCGCGAAGACAATCTTCGGCTCGGGCATCACGATCCCCCCTGTTCTCTGTTCTGTTTCCTGTTGGGGATCATGCCCCGTGGCCCGCCGCGCCGCAACCAGCGCGCCGGAAGGAGCACAGGCGACTAGCGTGGAACGCGACGCCCGTCCTTCGGCGGCGGGTTGCTCTCGCAGGCAAGGCCGTCCCGGTTCTTGTCAAGCCCCCATGGGTCTGACGGGTCGGCTCGGAGTGCCGCTTGCGCGTCGGCCTGACTCGCGAAGTCCCCACAGTTCACGGTGTCACTTCTACTGGGGGCAGGTGCCGGCGTTGGCGTGGCGCGCGGCGTCGCCGTGGGCACGATAACGACCGTCACTGATGGGCGCGCGGCCGAGGGCGTCGCCGGTCCCGTGGCCGCAGGCGACGGCATGACACCGCCAGCGGGCGAGCCGCCCGACGATACGGGGTCGCGCTCCCAACTGAATCGCTCACCGTTCGGACGTCTTTGCAGGCCGTTCGGGCCGTTCACCCAGGTCGTACCGCCATCCGTGAACGCCGTGAAGTTGTCGATCTTGCGCCAGACCAGCA
>JBBQBU010000490.1:0-4650 GCA_038318015.1 Chloroflexota bacterium
ACAGGACACCCTGGCTGACCGGCACGTCGGCTGGAGGGTACTCCTCGCCGTCGTGCTGGCGCAGAGTGAGCCGTTCCCGACCGGGGCGACCGTGCGGGTGGCGAACACCGACGGCCAGCACCTGAACTTGCGGGAAGGTCCGTCTGCCCAACAGACGGTCATGGCGCGACTGCCGGCCGGCGAGACACTGACCGTGACCGGAGCCAGCCGCATGGCCGAAGGGCTGCGCTGGCTGCCCGTCCGCACCAGCACCGCGCAGACCGGTTGGGTCGCGGCGGACTACGTGACCCTGGTGTCGGCACCGACGCTGAGCCCCACGCCGTTGCCGTCACCCACGCCTGTGCCGCCCCAGGCGACGCCCGTCGCCAACAGCGAGGGGACGCACCGCAGCGATTCGAAGGGCCGTCCGGTCGAGGTTGAGGCGAAGCTGAAGTACCCTGAGCTTGACGGGAACAAGCAGGAGATCACCGTCTGGGTGACGCGCGACGGCGTGTCAATTGTGGGTGCCACTGTGACGGTCGAGGCGAGCGACGGCGACGAGGACGACGAGGGCCAGGACAAGCATTTCCGGGAAATGGACCCGACCGATGAGGAAGGCCGGACGCGCCGCTCGTTTGATGTCCGCCGCGAGCGGGGTACCGTTGAACTCCAGGTGGAGGCCGTTGCGCCGGACGGCGGCGAGGGCCGCACCGTGGTGACCTACTTCCGCCGCTGACGGCTCGTCGGAGGAGGTAGCTGCGTCGTCGTCATGGCCTCAAGAACTGAGCCTTGCACGGCGCACCGCGCAGGCCACACGCGCTTGCGCCGCAGGGTAACCTGAACTGTGTCGCGGTCGTGCGCCGGCCTTTCTGGCACAGCCGGGGCGAGCATGCGATCATGCAAGCAGACTCGGCCGATGGTGCCTGGTCGCCAGGAGACATTGACGATGACCGCCCACCAGTCTGAAGAGGCTCGCGCCAACGAGTCGAGCGCTGGTTCTGCACTGGTCGTGGCCCCGCCCGTTCTCGCCTGTCGGCGCTGCGGCGTCGATCTCGCGACCTCGGCGACCTGGGAGCGGCTGCGAGTCTGTTCAACATGCCGTTATCACGGTCCGTTGTCGGCGCGGCGACGGCTCGCGCTGCTGCTGGACGAAGGCAGTTTTCGCGAGGCGCACGAGTCGCTGTCGTCGGTTGACCCGCTCGTCTTCAGCGACCGCGTGCCGTACAGCGAGCGCCTGGACGAAGCGCGGGCCAAGACCGGCCTGGAAGAGGCCGTTGTCATCGGTACCGGGCGCATCAACGGCCGTGACTGCGTGATCGCCGTGCTGGCCTTCGAGTTCATGGGCGGCAGCATGGGCACCGTCGTCGGGGAGAAGGTGGCGCTGGCGCTGGAGTTGGCGGCCGACAAGAAGCTGCCGTTCATCAGCGTGGCGGCCAGCGGCGGCGCGCGCATGCAGGAAGGCATGCTGTCGCTGGTGCAGATGGCAAAGACCGCCGCCGCAGCGACCCGCCTGTACATGGCCGGTGTGCCCTTCATCTCCGTGTTGACCGACCCAACGACCGGCGGCGTCTATGCCAGCTTCGCGTCGCGCGGCGACATTATCCTGGCCGAGCCGGGCGCGCTGATCGGGTTTGCAGGGCCTCGCGTCATCGAGCAGTTGACTGGCCGGACCAAGCCGAAGGACGCGCAGACTGCCGAGTATCTGCTAGCGCATGGGCAGATTGACGCGGTGGTGGACCGCGCGCGGCTTCGGAACGTGCTGGCAATGGTGCTGCAACTGCTGGGTAGCCGCTGGGATGTGTCGCCGCGCGGTGAGGCCGAACTGTATCGCCCCGAGCCGCGCATTCCCGAAACTGCCTGGGAAGCCGTCGAACTCGCGCGCCACCCCGACCGCCCGACCTCGCGCGACTACATCCGGCTGATTCTGCCCCAGTTCGTCGAGTTGCACGGCGACCGCCTGAGCCTGGATGACCCGGCCGTCATCTGCGGCCTGGGCGACCTGGGCGGTATCACGGTGATGGTGATCGCTCAGGAGCGCGGGCGCGGCGACGAAGAGCGCGAGCGCCACCACGGTGGGCGGATGAGCGCCGAGGGGTATCGCAAGGCGGCCCGTGCGATGCGGCTGGCGGGCGTCTGGGGTTTGCCCGTTGTGACCCTGATCGACACGCCCGGTGCCGCGCTCGACTTCGATTCGGAGGCGCGCGGACTGGCACCGTCCATCGCGCAGTGCCTCGCAACGATGTCGGTGCTGCCGGTACCGATCATCGCGGCGGTGATTGGGGAGGGCGGCAGCGGCGGTGCGCTGGCGCTCGGCGTCGCTGACCGCATCCTGATGCAAGAGAACTCGATTTACTCCGTCATCGCTCCGGAGGGCGCGGCGGCGATCCTGTACCACGATGCACAGCGGGCACGTGACCTGGCCGACGCGCTCAAGCTGACGGCGCGTGACTGCGTGACGCTGGGTGTGGTCGATGCGGTGGTGCCGGAGCCAGAAGGCGGCGCACACTTGGACCACGAGTACGCGGCGTTGCTCCTGCGGAATTTCGTTCTTGATACCCTGCTCGATCTGCGGAAGACCAGGCCGAAGCGGCTGCTTGATCGGCGCTATCGGAAGTTCCGCGAGATGGGTCAACTTCGCACGGTATCGCGGCGGTCCACCTTTGTGAAGGACGTGGACGAGCTTCAGAAGCGTGTCGGCTCGGCGTTGGGGCAGGTGATCGACCTGTTACCGTCGCGCGAGGGTGCGCCGCGCGAACTTCCCGACGGCAGCCGCGAGCGCGACGACGAGTAGGCCCACTCGTGGGGCCACAATCAGCGGATATCGCCGATCTGATTGCCCCACGACACGGCGTCCAGATACGACGATGGCACTGAACTGTCGGTGAGGCCGAGGGCCGCGATGGTCGCGCTCGCGTGCGTCCATCGGCCCCGCTCGTACGATTCGGCCAGGGTGAGCACCTGTCGGTACTGGTTGTTCTCCCCGAGCAGGGCTGCGCGGGCGGGCGCGCTCAACGGCAGGTCGCTGAGGGCTTCGGCCAGCGGGTGTCCGGTGAGGGCATCCAGCAGCGAGAACAGCCCGACCAAGAACAAGTCCTGCCCGCTGTCGCCGATGCCAAGCTCGTTCCCGATCAGTTCGCAGAAGCGCCCACGCACGGCGGACGTCACCACCAACTCAAACGGGCGGTCGGTTCCGATGTCTGCCAGGATCATGACGGTGCCGAACGCGCGCACCCCGGCCTGCCCGAGATAGGCCAGGGCGCGACCGACGGTCCTGACGGGACTACGCAGCCCGAAGGCAGCCGAGTTCACGTATCGGAGTAGCTTGTACGACAACGCCGGATCACGCTTGAACTGGTCCTCGATCCGGTCAAGGTCGGGGTCTTGCCCGTTCAGTTCCCGCATGATCTCCAGGCGCGTCGCCTTCAACCCCGGCGTACTGCGGCCGACGCGGATCTCAGGTCGGGCGAAGAAGTACCCCTGAACGTAGGCATAGCCGAAGGCCATGGCCTGATCAAAGTCGGCTCGGGTCTCCACCTTCTCCGCCAGCAGGTTGACACCGGGCCGCGCCAGATCACGAGCGTATGCTGCCCGCTCGTCCGCGTTGCTGATTGCGAAGTCGATCTTGATGATGTCGGCGAGTTCGTGCAGGCGGCCGGAACGTTCCCTGGCGTTGAAGTCGTCCAGGGCGATGAGGTACCCGGCCCGCTTCAGTCTCTCGCAGGCCGCGACGACCTCGTCGTCCGGCTCAATGTCCTCAAGGATTTCGACGACAAGCTGATGCCGGGGTAGGACGTAAGCGTATTCGTTCAAGAGCGTGCCGCGCGCGAAGTTGATGAAGGCACGGCCACGACCCGTCAGCGTCTCAATGCCAAATCCGAAGAAGCTGTTGGCGATCACTGCCAGCGACGCAGCATCCTGGTCCGTGCCGGTGAACTGATTGTCCAGGCTGGAGCGAAACAGCAGCTCATAGCCGTACAGCTCGGATCGCCGGTCGAAAATTGGCTGGCGCGCGACGAACACGTCGAGCGATGCCGGGTGCGGTCGCGGCGTCACGCTCACGTTCGTGCGTCCTTTGCCCCAGGCTTCTGGCTCAACCTCGACGCCTCTGTCTGTGTCACATCTTGCATAACGCGAAAACGTCAACATATGGGCATCACCGCGTCCACTTTTGAACACATTCGCGTGGACACGCTGCAGATGTGACCGAGCGAGCGATGCACTCGGCCACCCCACGCGCTGCTACCGGGCAACTGTCGTTGCTGCCACCCGTAGCCCTTCGACCATCTCCGTCACTTCACCGTCTTTCATCACCGTGGACAGGCAGCCCAGGCCTGTGGGGGAGGTCAGGACGCCCTGTCCGAGCAGCCGCAGGTGCAACTCGCGGCGTTGGGCGATGGTCTGCGCGTCCGGCACCGTTGAGCGGTACTCGCCGCTGCTCGCCTTCGGCATGATGCGGAACAGGGACCCCTGGCCCGTTACCTTGAACGGCAAGCCCGACTCGTCCAGCGCAAAGTTCGCACGTTGGCGTAAATCGTCACCCATGCTTTCGAGACGGGCGACGGCTGACTCGGTCCACAGGCGCATCGCGGCGATGCCGGCCGCCATCGTGACGGGGTTCGCGTTGAAGGTGCCGCCGTGGGGGACGCGCGGCTTGCCGGCGGTCGGGTCGAA
>JBBQBU010000491.1:0-4644 GCA_038318015.1 Chloroflexota bacterium
CGGCAACGCGATGACGCCGATGGCCCAGCACATGACGGCTGGCGTCTTACAGGCCAACGGCACCACCGAGCCTGAACCGGTCATCGACGTGGAACACGTGGCACAGGCCGTCCTTCAGATGGCGAGCCTGCCGCTGGATACAAACATCCTGTCCCTGACCATCATGGCAACCAAGATGCCGTTCGTCGGTCGGGGCTGATCCCGAGGCGAGATCACGGTGCGCGGTCCACGACGCTGCGGGCCGGCAACCGAGTGCCGACACCGAATCGCGGGCTGGGTGCGGTATCCGCCGTGCCCAGTCCGCTCACTAGCTGCGCCGGGTTGGCTTCGACGCGCGGTGCCCCGTACTTCCCCCACGCTTGCGGGCCGCGTTCGCACAGCCGGATCGCCACACTGAGGTGGAGCGTCCCTCGATGGGACGATGGGAGCATCCATGAACTGGTTGGACAGCTTTCGCTTCGGGCCGATGTCGAGGATCGTCTTCGGCGTGGGAACCGCCAAAGAGGCCGGGTCCATCGCGCGCGAGCTTGAAGGCAGCGCCGCACTGGTTATGACCGACGCCGGCCTGCACCGCCTCGGCCTGACCCAGCAGATTGAGGAGTCCTTGAACGAAGCTGGCGTCCGTGTCGAGCTGTTCAACGGCGTCGTCACCGAGCCGACGCTGGCCTCCGTTGAAGCGGCCGTGGCGATGTACAAGGAGCGTGACTGCAATCTGATCGTCGCGGTCGGCGGCGGCAGCTCGATGGACAGCGCCAAGGCCGTCTCGCTGCTGATCGGCAACGGCGGCCAGTTCAGCGACTACACCCAGCGCCGCACCGGGGCGAACTGGGCACCGCCCCGCGTAGCATCCAAGAAAGGACCGGACGTCATCACCGTCCCGACGACCGCCGGCACCGGAGCCGAAGCGACCTCTGGATGCGGCGTTTTCGATCCTGACTCCGGCATCAAGCTCTGGGCGGGCGGCCCGTACGTCCGGCCCACCGTGGCACTCTGCGACCCGGCCCTCACCACGTCGATGCCGCCGCGCGTCACCGCCGACACCGGCTTCGACGCGCTCTCCCAGGGCATCGAGGGCGTCTTGACGCTGCAGGCCAACCCGTACGCCGATACGCTGCTGCTCACGGCCATCGAGGCTATCGGCCAGAACCTCCCGAAGGCGTTCGCGAACGGGGCAAACATGGAGGCTCGCGCCGCGATGCTCGGGGCGGCCACGATGGTGGGCACGTCCTTCCCGTTCGCCGGCCTGATCCACGTCCACACCTTCGCCGAGGTGTTGGGCGACCTGACGCACCTGCCCCACGGCCGGCTGATCGGTCTGATGCTGCCACACGTCCTCGAATGGGCCGCCATCGGCTGCCCGGAGAAGCTGACGCGCATCGCCCGCGCCCTGGGCGAGTCGGTAGACGGCCTGTCCGCACGTGAGGGTGCCGCACGCTGCCTTGCGGCCATCCACCGACTGCGCGCGGCCTGCGAGATCGAGGAGCCGTTGCGCTCGCACAACATGAGCGAAGAGGCGTTGCAGACCTGCGCGGACCGCGTCTTTGCCCAACACGCGCCCCGTTCCATCGGCGGGCCGCGCGCGTTCCGTAGCGTGGACGAGGTGATGTCGGTCTTGCGGCGTGCCTACTGATACGCGTCAGCGGCACCAGACCGCGGCAATCGTGCGTCGCGGTCTGGTGCCGCCTGTGCAGCGCGTCCGGCCGCAGGGCCGCCGCTCCAGAGGCCGCGCAGCCCGTCAATCCACCAGTCGCAGCTTCGAGGGAGCCGGATCCATCGCCACCAGCACCGGGCGCGCCCGGTGCTGAACGCCTGCCCCGACACCGGGGCGATGATCGGCTGGTAGGCGGCGACGAAGGCACCCATCATGTCAGGGAATCTGGTGCGCCCGGCACGCCCCGTGGCACACCAGACACAGCCGTCTCTAGCGCAGGCTGACGAGCAACGCCGTCAGGTCGTCTGATTCCTTGTCAGAGAGGCCGAGATTTGGCATTGCCGTACCTGGCTTCTTCGACATCGGATCTTTGATCCAGCCGCGAATGTTCGCCGGGGTGTTCGGCTCGCCGCTGGCGAGTTGCGGGCGCTTCGCAGGGTCACCCAACCCGTTCAGGCTCGGGCCGATGGTGCCGACCGCGCCCGGAACCCCAGCCGCCACGTGACAGGCCACGCACCCCTTTGCCGTGAAGAGCGTCTTGCCGGCGTTCACGTCGCCAACTACTTTCGCGGCCGGCGCACCAGCAGCAGCGGCCGGCGCACCAGCAGTCTTCGCCGGCGGGGGTGGCGGCGGCGGAATACACGCCGTCAGCAGCAAGGCGGCGGCTGCCAAACCGACGAGTGCGTACGTTCGAACAATAACCATGTGGGTGGCGAATTTCATCCAGTTCCCTCCGCAAGGCCCGTGTCGGCGGGCATACCGACCATGTGCTGTGCCCGCCGCCACCAACGTTGTCAGTTGTGGTGCAATAGAGCGCGCCCGGTGCCGCGCGCCCTCTGTGCTGTCACCAGACGCGCCGGCCCGGCGCATTCATGCTCGTGGTCGCCAGTAGTTCCAGCAGCGTCGGCCCGTACGCCACGATCACCAGGACGATGGCCGCCGTCACCCACGGCCGCCAGCGGTCGAGGATCGCCGCGCCGTGCTCTGGGCCAGCCTGCGTCTCGCTGAACTGCATCGGCGGCAACGGCACCATCAGGCGCTTGCTGGCGAACGCCGTCATGGCGCACACCAGGATGTACAGCACACCGCTAATCATCAGGATCGTTCCGCCGATGGCCACGAACGGCAGGATCGGCAGCCACTCCTGCGCGACCGGGATCGAGCCGTCGCGGAGGTACGGGGCCATGCCGATAGCGGTCCGGCGCGGCATGTCGAGCAGGCCAAGCCGGTGCAGCGCGTTCGAGAAGATAATCATGCCGCCGAACCAGAGCCAGCCTTGCGCCATCGCAAGCTTCGGCGCCCAGAGCTCCCGCCCCATGATGCGCGGCAGCAGCCAGTAGCTGATGCTCATGAACGACAGCGTGGTGGCCGCACCGACCGTCAGGTGGAAGTGCCCGACGATCCAGGCGGTGTTGTGGATGGCGAGGTTCACGATGTACGACGCGTTGATGAGGCCGCCGATGCCGCCGAACGCGAAGAGCAGCATGGCGAGAATCTGCGGCGTTACCGTCGGGTCGTTCCACGGCAGCTTGAAGATCCAGCCGACGATGCCCTTGCCACCGCGTGCCCGCCCGCCGCTCTCCAGCGAAGCTACGACGTTGAAGAACGTCAGCAAACTCGGGAAGAACACGGCGAACGTCCCGAACGCGTGCACCAGCTTCCAGGTCTCCGAGATGCCAGGATCGGTGAACTGGTGGTGCAGGCCGACGGGCGTCGAGAGCAGCAGGAACATGATGAATGAGACCCGCGCCATCGGGTCGCTGAACAGCTTCCCGCCGACCTGTCGGGGCACCAGGGTGTACCAGGACACATAGGCCGGCAGCAGCCAGAAGTAGACGATGGGGTGGCCCGTCAGCCAGAACAGCGTGCGGGCAAGGGTCGGATTCGTCCCCTCAACGATGCCAAGCGAGAGCGGCAGGTTGAAGAAGATCATTTCGGAGGCGAGGCCGGTGCTGGCAATCGACCACATGGCAAACGTCGCCAGCGCCATGAACGCGGCCAGCGGGGTGCGCTCGCCGGGATGCTCCTTGCGCCATGCCACGTGCGTGAGCGCCAGCACCAGCGTCACAAACCATGTTCCCGCCACCACCAGCGTCAGGCCCAGGTAGAAGGACCAGTGTGCCAGCAGCGGCGCATAAAACGTGAACATGACCGTGGCGTCATTCGTCAACATCGGGATGGCGGCCATCACCACGCCGACCAACATCATCCAGAACGTCGCATCAGCGAGGCCGGGCTGGGTCAGCGGGCGCTTGTAGGCGTGGACCGCGATATAGATCATGAAGCCGCAGATGAAGAACGTCGTCCAGACCAGCGCATTCAGGACGCCATGCAGCGTCAACCCCTGGTAATAGGAATGAATGAACGGTTGGAGATACGGATAGACGTCAATACCCGCGTGTTCGAGCGACTGCAGGAAGCCAATCAGCATACCAACCGCGACGGCTGCAATCGCGACGCCAACAAACCAGGATGTGAGCCGCTCTTCGCGGGCGTACGGCGACGTAGCCGTAGGGTGCTCAGATGCGAGAGTCACCACGAGTTCACCTCATTGATCGGAGAGCGGCGCGTCATTCGACGACGACCTTGCCGTACATCGCCTGGTGGCCCAGCGTGGGCACGGGGGAGACGCCACAGTACTCGTGACAGACCAGCAGATACGTGCCGGGCTGGGTAAAGTGGGCCGTCGCCCGGCCGATCTGCCCGGGGATCAACATCATGTTGACGTTGGTCTTCTCGACGCGCAGGCCGTGAATGACATCCTGGCTGGTCGTCGTGAACGTGACCCGCGAGCCGACCGGCACCCGAATCTCATTCGGGTTGAAGCTCCAGGTCTGGCCGATCATCACGACCTCGAAATTGCCGCCGCCACGATCAAAGACTCCGGGGTTGGTGAACGGCGCGGTCTGAGCAACGAGTTTCGGATCGATGGTCTGCTCGTGTCCTGGGACGTGGACACCCACCGCGAACGTTGCGTATACGATCAGCACCAG
>JBBQBU010000492.1:0-4644 GCA_038318015.1 Chloroflexota bacterium
CCAGCAGCGGTCGATCCCCAAGCCCGGCCGGTCCAAGCGCCGTTTCCCACGACCACCCGCGTAGCGTCATCGCCTGCCCTCCCGCTCAACTTGACCGGAAAGACTACCTCAGATCACGCTAACTTACTGGTATTGGAACTAGCACACGATATCATCCCAGCCATCACGTGACAGAACGCCGATGAGCGGCTGGCTGCCTCGGGTCGTCAGGCTGGTGACACGCTCTGTTGACTCCGAGACGATGCCCTCCTGCTGCCATGTGCCCACGGGCCACAGTATCGTATCGCTCGCCAAGCAGCGTCCGCATCCGCCGTCAGCGGGCACAGGCAACAAAATGCCCCGGCGTCCCTGAGGACACCGAGGCCAATTGTTACGGTTCGGTCAGGCGCTGGGGTAGTCAGGCGTCGTAGGAGCCTGAGGTCGTGCTCGTCTGGCTCTCGAACGGCCACTGCGTGTGGAACGTGCCCGGCTTGTCGGTGCGCTGGTAGGTGTGCGCGCCGAAGTAGTCGCGCTGCCCCTGGATCAGGTTTGCCGGCAGCCGAGCCGAGCGGTAGCTATCGAAGTAGTCCAGCGCGGCACTCATGGCCGGGACCGGGATGCCCAGGTCGCGCGCCACCTTGATGACAGCCCGCAGCGAGCCGGTGCGCTCGTTCATGCGCGGCGCAATATCCGGCGACAGCATCAGGTTCGGGAGCGCGTCGCTGGTCGCATAGGCGGACTCGATTTCTGCCAGCAGCTTCGCCCGAATGATGCAGCCGCCAGTCCAGATCCGCGCAATCTCGGAGAGGTTCAGGCTGTAGTCACGCTCGGCCGAAGACGCCTGGAGCAACGCCAGCCCCTGCGCGTAGCTGCTGACCTTGGCGGCCCAGAGCGCCGCTTCAAGATCCTTCTCGAACACCGCGCGGTCGATTGACGGTGCCGCGCCGGCCGGCCCCTTCAGGATGCCACTGGCGTGCACGCGCGCATCCTTGAAGGATGAGATGCTGCGCGCCCAGACTGCGGCGTCGATGGTGGGGATTGGCGTGCCAAGCTCCAGCGCATCCTGGCACATCCAGCGGCCGGTGCCCTTCTGCCCCGCCTTGTCCAAAATGTAGTCTACCAGCGGATTGCCCGTGTCCGGGTCCGTGAAGGCCAGCACGTCAGCCGTGATCTGGATCAGGTACGAGTCGAGATCGCGCTGGTTCCAGGCGGTGAACAGCTCTGCCATTTGCGGCGCTGCCAGCCCGAGCGCGCCCTGCATCAGCGCGTACGTCTCGGCGATCAACTGCATGTCGCCGTACTCGATGCCGTTGTGCACCATCTTGACGTAATGGCCTGCGCCGCGCGGCCCCATGTGGCTCACGCAATCGCCGGATGCGCTCTTGGCCGAGATGGCGGTGAGCATTGGGGCCAGCGCCGCATACGATTCCGGCGAGCCGCCCGGCATGATGCTCGGCCCCCACAGCGCGCCCTCTTCGCCGCCGCTGACGCCCATGCCAACGTAGTTGAGGCCGGTGCCGTCGAGTTCCTTATGGCGGCGCTCTGTGTCCTGAAACAGCGAGTTTCCGGAGTCTACCAGGATGTCGCCATCCTCCAGGAGCGGTCGCAGCTTCGCGATCTGCTCGTCAACGGCCTTCCCAGCCTGCACCATCAGGATGATCTTGCGTGGGCGCTCGATAGCCGCCACGAACTCTTCAAGGGTGTATGCTGCGGTGAACTGCCGGCCGGCGGCCGGCCCCTCGATGAACCCTTTGGTACGCGAGGCCGTCCGATTGAAGACCGCAATCGGGAAGCCGTTGCGCTCGATGTTCAGGGCGAGGTTCTGGCCCATCACTGCCAGACCGATCAAGCCTACCTGTGCCATAGGTGTTCCCGTCTCCCTCTGCTGGGTGCTGGTGAGTCAAGCCCCTCGACCCGCACCCATTGTGGAGTGGGCAGGAGCGAACATGCGGAACGCGCGCGAAAGGGGCGAGGCTGCCCCCGCCCCCCGTCGCGCGCTGATACAGCTAGGCCCGGGCCATCAGCGCGGCGCGCTTGTCCACGATTCCCTTGATGAGCGCGTCGAACGCCTGCACGAACTTGTCGACGCCCTCCTTCTCAAGTTGGTCCGTGCACGCCTTCAGGTCGATGCCGACCGTGGTCAGGTCGGCCAACGCCGCCTTCTCCCCGGCGATGTCGTCCTCGATGGTCGTCTTCGCGGTGCCGTGGTCGCGGAACGCCTCCAGCGTGTCGCGCGGCATCGTGTCAACCGTGTCCGCCCCGATGAGCGCGTCGGCGTAGAGCAGGTCGGAGTAGGCCGGGTTCTTGACGCTGGTACTGGCCCACAACGGCCGCTGGACCCGTGCGCCGTGCGCCCGCAAGTCCGTGAACCGCTGGTCGCCAAAGATTGCCTTGAAGCTCTGGTACGCCAGCTTCGCGTTCGCAATAGCCGCCTTGCCGCGCAGCCCCTCGATCTTCGCCTTCTTGGCTGCGTCCGTCTCGGCAGCCGCCATCTTGTCGAGCAGCGGGTCGATGAGTACATCGACGCGGCTGACGAAGAAACTGGCGACCGACGCGATGCGGTCCACGGGGTTGCCCTCGGCCACGCGGCGCTCAAGACCACGCACGTACGCCCAGGCCACCGCCTCATACGCCTCGATGGCGAACAGCAGCGTCACGTTGACGTTGATGCCTTCGGACAGCAGCGTCTCGATGGCCGGCACCCCGGCTGCCGTGCCGGGTACCTTAATCATCAGGTTGGGGCGGTTTACCGTCGTCCAGAAGCGGCGCGCCTCTTCAACGGTGCCCTCGGTGTTGTGCGCCAGGTTCGGCGCGACTTCCAATGAGACATACCCGTCCACGCCCTCGGTCGCGTCGTACACGCCCCGGAACTGGTCGCACGCCGTCTGGATGTCCTCGATGGCGATGGCCTCATAGATGGCGTTCGGGTCGGCACCCTCGCGCAGCATCCGGCCGATCGGCTCGTCATAATCGTCGCCTGCTGCAATGGCCGCCTGAAAGATGGCCGGGTTCGCGGTCATCCCGCGCAGGCCGTCTTCCTCGATCAGCTTGCGGACCTCGCCCGAGAGCAGCGACTTGCGCCGAATGTAGTCCAGCCAGACGCTCTGGCCGTGCTGCTGAAGCTCCACCAGGGGATTGCCCATCACGTTGCCTCCATCGTCGGGGTCACTCGTGAAACGTGTGCCACGCTACAAGACCCGGTCTTACCTATGCAGGATACCCTGCGACAAGCGTGCCGGGCCGACGTTCTCTGTTCCCGGTGCGCGCCGGTCAGGAATCTGGCGTCGCGCAGGCGGCGACGGGCCGGCGCGGTCGTTCCGGTTGCTGGTGCTGGCGGCCCAGGAAAGGCTGCCGTAACCAGGGCGGGACGGAGCCGACCCCCTGGCATAATGATGACAGATCGTCTGTTTTGCACGTGGCCCTGCGTCACGCGAACACGGTGGGGCTGCGGTGCGCGGGTAGTCAGAGAGGGAGTCAGTATGGCGACGGACACAGCAAGCCAGACCGCACAGTGGCATGAGCTGGCCCAGCAGCTACGGGTCGACAGCATCCGAGCGACGACACAGGCCGGTTCCGGACACCCGACGTCGTCGATGTCGGCGGCGGATCTGGCGGCGGTGTTGTTGGCCGGTCATCTGCGCTACGACTTCAAGAACCCAGGGAACCCGAACAACGACCACCTGATCCTGTCGAAGGGGCATGCCGCACCGCTGCTCTACTCGATGTACAAGGCCGCCGGCGCCATCACCGACGAGGAACTGCTGTCGTTGAGGAAGCTCGGCAGCCGCTTTGAGGGCCACCCTACGCCCGATCTACCGTGGGTGGACGTGGCGACCGGCTCGCTCGGGCAGGGTCTCCCGATTGGCGTGGGCATTGCGCTGGCCGGCAAGCGGCTCGACCAGCGCCCCTACCGCGTCTGGGTCATCATGGGCGACTCGGAGATGGCCGAGGGGAGCGTCTGGGAGGCGATGGGCCGCGCCTCCGACGAGAAACTGGGCAACCTGATCGCGATTGCCGACGTGAACCGGTTGGGCCAGCGCGGCCCGACGGCGTTGCAGTGGCACACCGAAGTCTACGCCGAGCGGGCGCGGGCGTTCGGCTGGCGGGCCATCGTGGTTGACGGCCACAACCTGGACGAGATCGAAGCGGCGTACCAGCAGGCCGAGCAAGGCGGCGACACCCCGACCTTGATCGTTGCGAAGACCAAGAAAGGCTCCGGCGTCTCGTTGGTCGAGGACAAGGAGAACTGGCACGGCAAGGCGCTCTCGAAGGAGCAGGCTGCGGACGCCATCAAGGAGCTTGGCGGCGAGCGGCACCTGACCATCACGCCGCCGGCCCCATCCACAGCCGAAGGTGCGCCCAAGCCAAAGGCCGCCCCGCTTGCGCTGCCCACCTGGGAGCTTGGCAAGAAGATGGCGACCCGGCAGGCATTTGGCGATGCGCTGAAGGCGCTCGGCGCGGCGCGGCCGGAGGTCGTGGCGATTGACGCCGAGGTCGGCAACTCGACTTTCACCGAGAGCTTCGACGAGGCGTTCCCTGACCGCTTCTTCCAGAGCTACATCGCCGAACAGCAGATGGTTGCCACGGCGGTCGGCATGAGCGTGCGCCACTACGTGCCGTTCGCGGCGACGTTCGCGGCGTTCCTGTCGCGCGCCTACGACTTCA
>JBBQBU010000493.1:0-4642 GCA_038318015.1 Chloroflexota bacterium
CCGGCGATCACGAGTCGCAGCATCCGTCGTCCAGGCCGTATCCCTGAGCTAGACGAACTCCCTTCGGCGTCCGATAATACCTCGGGGGCCATGTCGTCAGGAGCGCACGCACACCGGCGTGCGGCTCGGGCACCAGGGCACCATCGTGATGGATCGTTTGCACTCGGGGGCATTCATGACCTTTCGATGGCCACGTGAACTGCCACAGCTGCTGCTCTTGCTCACCATGTTTCTCGTGTCCATGATCGTCTGGGCGGACGCGCCGGAATCGTTGCCCGTACATTGGAACTTCATGGGCGAGGTCGACCGGTACGGCGGGAAAGCGGAGGCGCTCCTGCTTGTGCCCATCATTGGGCTGGTGATGTACGTGGTGCTCCTGCTGGCACCCCGCCTGGCTCACGCCACGGAACTGCAACTGGGCGGTCGGTACACGGCCACGCGGTGGGCAACCTTGATCTTGCTCGCCGTGTTCCACGGGCTGCTTCTCGTGCAGACCCGTGGCGTGCAGATCGACATAGCCCGGATCGTGCCAGCGCTGGTCGGGATCCTGTTCGTGGCGCTGGGCAGCAGCATGGGACAGGTACCGCCGAACGCGATCATGGGTGTCCGGACGCCATGGACGCTCTCAAGTCGGGCAGCATGGGACGCGTCCCAACGGCTGGGAGGGCAGATCTTCATCGCGACCGGTGCCATGCTCATTCTCGGCGGCCTGCTCGCCCTGGTCTGGATCACACTCGTTGCTGTGGCAGTCCTCCTGATCGGAGTCATCGGACTGATCTGGTACGGCTATCGGATCTGTCAGTCTGATCCGCACCGGCTACCTTGCGGGCAAACGCTGCTCTCGTAAACTCCGGGGCACATCTGGCGCGAGCACGCCATGCGTAGGGAGCGGAACATCCCGCAACGGCAAGATGGAGGGCAGGCGAGGACGAGTGGCTTCGAGCTGCGCGGCCTCAAGGGGCTGTGGTGGGAACCAGAGCAGTACGAGGGCTGGCCGGCCTTCCTCGCCGATGCCGGCTACAACTTTTTCATGCTCTGCTACACGTTCTGCCCCGAGACCGGCCTGCGCTGGCGGCAGCCCCTCCGCGACGCCGAGGCCGCCGTCATCCAACGCATCGCGCGGGACTGCGCCGACCGTGGCGTTAGCC
Organism: Chloroflexota bacterium; assembly: GCA_038318015.1. Taxonomy (GTDB): domain Bacteria; phylum Chloroflexota; class UBA6077; order UBA6077; family JACCZL01; genus JADZEM01. Next base: position 1,149 of record JBBQBU010000493.1, read on the forward strand.
TCTGTCTGGCGCTGCACCCGCTGATCGCAGGGCAGGCCTGGGCACCCGAGGACGCGGCAGTACGGTTCCACCCGACGAGCGGGCGCGGCTGGTTTGTCAGTTACTGGCAGCCGCGCCGGCCCGGCGAGGCGCTCAACCCTGATGCGCCGATCCGGTACGGCTCCGCTGCGGACCTGACGCTGCTGGCCGACAAAGTCCGACACGCCGCGACACTCGGCGTCGAGACTATCGCTCTCTGCCTGGACGACGTAGACCCCGGGGCCACGCCCGGCAACTTTCCAAGTCTGGCCGCCGCGCACCTCTGGCTGGCGGACGGCGTGCGTGCGGCGCTCGGACCGGGGCAGCGGCTCCAGGTCGTGCCGACGTACTATTGGACCGCAGGCGCACAGGAGCACGCTGACTACACCGCCGAGTTGGCGCGCGGCCTGCCCGCTGATGTCGCTGTCTACTGGACCGGCACCGAGGTCCGCGACCACGCGATCACCGGCGCGAAGGCCCATGACGCGGCACAGTTGTTCGGCCGGGTGCCCATCGTCTGGCTGAACTACGCGTCCAACGACTCGTTCCGCTTCGCCATGCAGTTGCCGCCGGACCACCCACCAGCACCCGACCTAGCGTCCGAGGCGGCTGGGTTGCTGTTGAACTCGACGCGCCAGACGGGATTGGCCCGCCTGGATGCGCTGGTCATCGGGGCGTACCTGGTGGACCCGAGCGGCTACGACCACGCCCGCGCCGTGCACGCGGCCGTCGTGGCGCTGGCCGGCGAGACGGCCGCGCCGCCGTTCGCGCGGCTGCTTGACGCGTGGCGAGCGGTCCCTGATGTGCGGACCCTGGCGCACGACCTTGTGGCCGGCGGGCGTACGTTCCTGGTCGCGGTGCGGGACCGGCTCGCGCCGCTGCTGGCATCGGTGGACGCCGTGATGCCGCAGCTTGACGCGCTGCTCACTGACCGTGGCCTCTGGCGTGAGCTTGCGGCAGGCGTGGAGCGCGTGCGACTGCTGGCCGACGCGCTGACTGTCCTGGACGCAGAGTTGTCGTCTTCTGGTGCGGACGCCCTCGCGCCGGCCCCCGCGGCTGCCGCGCCGTTGCCCCGATCACGTGCCGAGTCATCCGGGCGCGCGGCGCTCCTGACCCGGCTCGCGCTGGCCGACGCCGAGGCTGCCTGCGACGCCGTGGCCGTCCTGACCCTTGCCCCGGCTCCCCTGTCGCTTGCCTGCGACAAAACGAACTCAGCGTAGGCTGCCTGGCCAGTAGTGAGCGTCTCCCCCTTGCGGGAGAGGGGGGCCGGGGGTGAGGGGTGCAGGCACACCCGATCCGGCTACCATGTGTCCGAAGGCTCGGCACCATGCATCGGATCGACGGAGGTACACCCCTGTGACCAGCGTGCCCGTCACCGCGACCGCCAGCGGCAAGACCCACCACCTCGACGCCAGCGTGCGTCACTACGTCTGGGACAACAGCATCCCCGCTCGCATTGAAATCGATCCTGGCGACACCGTCGTCTTCGAGTGCCGCGATGCCGGCGATGGCTACTACACCTGGAACTCGACCGTTGACGACATGCTGGGCCGCACCATGAAGGGCCATGCTCTCACCGGCCCGGTCCATGTGCGCGGCGCGAAGCCCGGCGACGTGCTCCAGGTAGACATCCTCGACCTTGTGCCCGGCGAGATGGGGTACACCTCGTTCCGGGCGGACCGTGGCCTGCTTCCCGACGACTTTCCCGATCCGTACCTCCACATCTGGGACTTGCGGAACGGCCAGTACGGCGAGTTGAAACCCGGCATCCGCGTGCCCTTCGAGCCGTTTCTCGGCGTGATGGGCACCGCCCTGCCCGAAGCCGGCGAGTTCAATACCGCCCCGCCCCGCAAGAACGGCGGCAACGCCGACGTGAAGCAGCTCACCGCCGGCACGACCCTCTACCTGCCGATCTGGGTTGACGGTGCCCTCTTCTCCTGCGGCGACGGCCACGCCGCCCAGGGCGACGGCGAAGTCTGCATCAGCGCCATCGAGACCAGCATGACGGCCACGCTGCGGTTCTCGCTGCGCCGCGACTTCACGCTGGACACCCCGGAGTTCCAGACGAGCGGGCCGCTCTCCCCACGCACCAACATCGGTCCATACTACGCCACCATGGGCATCGCCCCGGACCTGATGGATGGCACCAAGGCGGCCGTCCGCAAAATGATTACGTACCTCGTCCGCGAGCATGGCCTGACCCGCGAAGAAGCGTACATTCTCTGCAGCGTCGCCGTTGACCTCAAAGTCAGCGAAGTCGTCGACGCCCCCAACTGGGTCGTCAGTGCCTTCCTGCCCCTCAGCATCTTCAGCAGCTAATCATGCCACCCCGCCTCCGAGCGCGCTCGCGGACGCGATGCGCGAGCGCGCTCAAGGCCGGACATCCAGATGACGTTTTCGGAGGGCACGATGAGCCTCTACGGAACCTGGGCCATCCACTCCAGCCCAGACTTCGACGAAAGCTATCTGCATATGGAGCGGCCTGCCTTCGTCACGCTGCATCCGGACGGCCACCGTATCGCGGGCGAGTATCAGGTCGGTTTGCAGTCCGGGAACATCGACGGACGTGAGCGCCCGGACGGTTCGATCACCTTCAGCTTCGAAGGAAATGACGAGATGGATGACGTGAGCGGCTCTGGGACTGCTATCTTGGAAGGCGACAGGCTGATCCTGACGCTCGCGTCCTACCAGGGCGACGACTACGTTTTCGAGGGCAGACGCCCTAGATAGCGTCGGTTCGCCTCCAGTGCTGGCTGTCGTTGGCCCGGCCGTGTCACCATCATTCGCACGGGCCGGTGTTGGCCTCGGGCGCGGCGTGACCCGCGACAGCTTCAACGCGAGGGGTCATATGCCGCCTACTGTTATCGCCCGCATTTGCGTCTTCTGCGGCTCCCGACCGGGCAACCGCCCCGAGTACGTCGCAGCGGCCCGCCAGCTTGGCCGCCTGCTCGTCGAGCGCAACATCGGCCTCGTCTACGGCGGTGCCAGCGTCGGCATCATGGGGGCCGTCGCCAACGCCGTCCTCAACGGGGGTGGCGAGGTTATCGGCGTCATCCCGCAGGCGCTCATGCAGCCCGAAGTCGCCCATGACCACCTCACCGACCTGCGCGTCGTCGGCACCATGCACGAGCGCAAAGCCCTGATGGCCGACCTGTCAGACGCGGTGATCGCCCTGCCCGGCGGCCTCGGTACCTTCGAAGAACTGTTCGAGACGCTCACGTGGTCGCAGCTTGGCATCCACCGCAAAGCGTTCGGATTCCTCAACGTCAGCGGCTTCTACGACGCCCTGCTCCGCCTCGTGGATCACAGCATTGAGGAGGGGTTCGTGCTACCCGAGCACCGCGCCCTGATCCTCGAAGCGTCAGAGCCCGGCGTGCTGCTCGACCGGATCATCGCCTACGAGCCGCCGCCGCCCGTCCGCAAATGGCTGCGCCCCGACCAGACCTGATCCAGTGCGTGACGCTACGGGGCTGGCC
>JBBQBU010000494.1:0-4637 GCA_038318015.1 Chloroflexota bacterium
TGCCGGCCCTCCAGACGGACGGCGTTGCGGCTGCCGCCTACGAGCCGACCAGCGGCTACGCCGACGCCGTCAAGACGACGCAGGCGTTCGCAGCGGCGGCCCGGCGACTCGGCGTGGAGGTGCTGGAAGGGACCAGCGTGACCGGCATCACGGTCAGCGGCAGGCGCGTCACCGGCGTCCTGACGGCCAGCGAACGGCTGGATGCGCCGGTCGTCGTCTGCGCGGCGAACACCTGGGCACCGGCCCTCCTGCGGACGGCCGGCGTCGCGCTGCCGGTGACGCCTCGTCGCGCCCAGGTAGCCTACTTCGAGCGGCCTGCCACCTATAGCGGGCCGCACCCGGTCGTCCTCGACACGACAACGGCGCTCTACACGCGCGCCCACGGCTCCGACCAAGTTCTCGGCGGCGCGGCCGACGAGTCCGGAGCGTCGCCGGTCAACCCTGACGACAACGACCCCAACGCCGACCAGGGCTTCCCCGAAGCCGTTATGCGGCGCATGGGCCGACGCCTGCCGACGCTCGCGCGGATGCCACTGGCGCGCGCCGAGGCCGGCCTGTACGACATGAGCCCGGACACCCGCGCGATCCTCGACGCCACGCCAGAAGTCGCCGGCCTGTACGTTGCGGCGGGCTTCAGCGGGACCGGCTTCAAGAAGGCACCGGCGGTCGGCCTGGGCATGGCCGAACTCGTGACGCAGGGACGCGCGACGAGCGTTGATCTGCTGGCGTTCCGCATCGGGCGCTTCGACGACGACGCGTCGATTCACGGCGCAGACGAATACGCGTTGCCTCAGAGCTGGGGCCACTCCTTCTAGGAGAGCGCACAGCCAGCATCAGGAAAGCGTACCGGCCAGGGCCATGGCCGGCGGGTCAGGCAGAGGTGGTCGGCGCGTCCGGCGCGGGGGTGAGCCGTGCGGCGTCCTCTGGAGCTTCACGGGCCGCCAGGTCGAGGAGCGACTGCGACACCGAGCCGTGCCGCACCGTGCCGCCCAGACGCTCCAGGAACTCCGTCACCTCGGCCACTTCGGCGGTCGTGACCAGCGCCACCAGAGCCGACCGGTCCTCTGCCAGACACGCGCCCAGTTGCTTCAAGTCGTCGTCCTTGAAGCCGAACAGCGACGCAACGCCGCCGGCCGCGCCGCCGACCGCCGCGCCCAGGCTGCCAGACATCGCCGCCGAGATGCCGGTCGCCACGGCAGCCTCAACAGCAAGCGCGGTAGACGCGGCGCTCGCCGTCGCGCTGGCGAGGGTGCCGGCAGCCACGGCAGCGACCTGCAAGCCAGCCGCCGTCCCAATGGCCACCCCGAACGGCAGGCCAATCAGCGCGGCACCAATCAAGCCGCCAGCGATCAGGCCAAACAGTGCCCCACGGCGCGGCGAGATGTGGCCGCTCTGATGCAGGTGCACCTCACCGGCGGCATCGCGCGAGACGACGGCGACGTTGCCGAGCGTGATCGACTCGACCTGTCGTTCCCATTCGCGGAGCGCCTTTTCGGCGACCGGCCCAAGCGCGGCATCCGGAAACGAGGCTACCAATAGCTCACGTTCTTGTTGTTCGGTGCTCATCGGACAGCCCCCTGGCACGCCGCGTTCGCATCGCGCTGTTCAAGAATCGTACCCCGCCAGCGCACCCACCGACGAATAAGCAACCGCGGCCCACGCACCGCCAGCACCCACGCAGAGCAGCGCCCCCACCTGACGCGGCCCCCTGGCACAGATTCCGCTTCTGATGGCGCAGATGATGTCGCGCCCGTGCACCCGCATGACCGAGCATCGCGCCGCTGGTTCTGACACGAATCAAACACGCCGCGCGGAATACCACCCGGTGGTCGTCGGTTGTAGTAGATACCGAGTCACTGGTGGAAATCCACCCTTCCCTTCACTAAGGTAATTTGGCTCGGAACAGGTAAGAAACTTTACAATGAGGCTAGCAAGTTCGGCGCGGGCATCGGGTTCGTGCCAGGTTGCGGCAGCCCCGTTCCGGGAGGCAATCAGCCCATGATCCCCGTTGAAAAGCTCACTGAGCAGGCCCGTCAGGCACTCGGCCGCTCACAGGACCTTCTCCTGAAGCTGCGCCACAATGCCCTGGACTCGGAGCATCTCCTGCTGATCCTGCTCGGGCAGCGTGAAGGGCTGGTGCCGCTGGCATTCAAGCACCTGGAAACCTCGCCTGCTGCTGCCCTGGACCGCCTCCAGCGTGATTTGGCGGCGCGCCCGGCGACGCTGAATGGCAGCTCACTCTATATCACCAACCGCGTCAGCGCGGCTTTCCAGCGTGCCCAGGAAGATGCAGACCGGCGCGGCGACCAATTCGTCGGCACCGAGCACCTGCTCCTGGCCGCCCTGGCCGACCCCGCCGACCCGGCGACTCGGCTCTTTGCATCCGTTGGCCTCGAACGCGCCAAGCTCGAAGCGGCGTTCGATGTCGTTCGTGGTGGACGTACTGTGGACGATCCTAGCGCGGAGACACGCTTCCAGGCACTCGAAAAGTATGGCATCGACTTGACCAAGCTGGCCGAGGCCGGCAAGCTGGATCCGGTCATCGGCCGGGACCAGGAGATCACGCGCCTGATGGAGGTGCTGATCCGCCGGACCAAGAACAACCCGGTCCTGATCGGTGATCCGGGCGTCGGCAAGACGGCCGTGGTTGAAGGTCTTGCCCGCCTGATGGTGGCCGAGAACGTACCGGGGCCGTTGCAGGGCAAGCGCCTGATCGCGCTTGATCTGGCGGCGGTGCTGGCCGGCTCAAAGTTCCGCGGCGAGTTCGAGGAGCGCCTGAAGGCGATCGTTGACGAAGTCGTGGCCGCCGAGGGTTCCGTGATCCTGTTCATCGACGAGATCCACATGCTCGTCGGGGCGGGCGGTGCCGAGGGTGCAATTGATGCAGCCAACCTGCTCAAGCCAGCCCTAGCACGCGGACAACTGCGGCTGATCGGTGCGACCACCCTGGACGACTACCGCAAGGGCATCGAGCGCGACCCGGTGCTGGAGCGTCGCTTTGCGCCCGTGTTCGTGGACGAGCCGGACGTGGCGGAAGCTATCGAGATTCTGCGCGGCCTGCGCGAGCGGTACGAGCAGCACCACGGCCTGAGCATTGAGGATGCGGCGCTGGAGGCGGCTGCGGTCCTGTCCGACCGCTACATCCAGGATCGGTCGTTGCCTGACAAGGCGATTGACCTGGTGGATGAGGCATCGTCCAAGATTCGGCTGCGCTCGGCGCGGACGGCTGAGGAGACCCCGGCGCACCAGATTGTCAAGCTGAAGGCCCGCGAAGACGAGGCCTGGCAGGCGCGCGACTACGAGGGTGCGGCCAGCATCCGCTCGGAGCGGCTGAAGCTGGAGACAGAGCACCCCGATGCCGCGGAACAGGCCACTGAGAAGCTAGTGGTGACGGCCGAGCACATTGCCGAGGTCGTGGCCCAGTGGACGGGCATCCCCGTGCGCCACATCTTCACGGAGGAGGCGGAGAAGCTGTTGCAGTTGGAAGAGGCCCTGCACGCCCGCGTGGTGGAGCAGGACGAGGCCATCGTGGCGGTGTCGGATGCGATCCGTCGCTCGCGCTCGGGCCTGGGCGATCCGCGCCGTCCGATCGGGTCGTTCCTCTTCCTCGGGCCGACCGGCGTCGGCAAGACGGAACTGGCGAAGACGCTCGCCGACTTCCTCTTTGACGACGACGACGCGCTGTTGCGGATCGACATGAGCGAATACCGTGAGCCACACTCGGTCTCGCGGCTGTTCGGGTCACCTCCGGGCTACGTTGGCTTCGACCAGGGCGGGCAGCTCACCGAGGCGGTCCGGCGACGGCCGTATCAGGTGATCCTGTTTGACGAAGTCGAGAAGGCGCATCCTGAGGTCTGGAGCACGCTGCTACAGATTCTTGACGATGGGCGGCTGACTGACGGCCACGGGCGGACGGTTGACTTCCGCAACACGGTCATCATCATGACGTCCAACGTCGGGTCCATCGAGGCGTACTCGAAGCGGCGCGACAGCCTGGGCTTCCAGACGGGCAGCGCCAGCAGCGCCGAGGCGGCGGCTGACCAGGCCGTCGAGAAGCGGCTGCGAGCCGCGCTCAAGGACACCTTCCGGCCGGAGTTCTTGAACCGCATTGACGAGATCATCGTCTTCCATCGGCTGCGACAGGAGAGCCTGCTCGCCATCGTGGAGAAGATGCTCGGCGAGTTGCGGGAGCGCCTCAGTGAGCGCAAGCTGACGCTTGAGCTGACGGAGGCGGCGCGCGAGTGGTTGGTGAAGAACGGCTTTGATGCGGAGTACGGCGCGCGCCCGATGCGCCGGCTGATTCAGCGGCAGGTAGAGAACCCGTTGGCGAAGCAGGTGCTGGCCGGCACCTTCGTGGAGGGCGACACGGTGCTAGTGGACGTGGACGCGGACGACGCGCTGACGTTCACCCACCGCGCGGGCAGCGAAAACGAGAAGTTGGAGTCCGAGTCGGAGTCGGTGCCGGTCGCTGCCTGACGGCCCTCACCCCCTAGCCCCAATACCGATAAGTTTAGGGCCAGAGCACGCGGATAGAGGTCATGGCGACTGGCGGGAGAGTCGGTGTGGTGCCGTGCGGCGTGGGGCGCTTGAGCGGGAAGTTGCTCATCTTGCGCTTGACGACCCGTGGGTTGTGACGC
>JBBQBU010000495.1:0-4633 GCA_038318015.1 Chloroflexota bacterium
CGCGAAGACATGAATGCGGTTATCTAATCAACATGGACGCAAAAATGCGTCATGTGGGGAGGGTGAACGCACGCGTACGCTGCCGCGCGCGCCAGGGGCGGGGCGGCCGGGGCCGGCGGGCGCGGGGCTGGGGCCGCTACACTGCCGCCGAGCACCACCGGTCAGGGCGTGGCCTGTCGCGGCGGCGGAGGGAGGCGGGCGGCATGAGCAAGCGGCGCGGCAAGCGGGGTTCTGGCGGTACTAGCGGTTCTGGGGGCCGTTCGGTGCTGTCGGGCACCGTCGGCGGTCGGATGGTGCTGTCTGGCGGCACAGATCGCGGCGGCGGTCGGTTGCGCGTGGCACTGTGGGTCGGGGCGGGTCTCTGGCTGCTGCTGCTCGTCGTTGGCTTCTTCGCGCCGGGCGGCTGGGTCTGGGGCATGGCCGGCCCCATCGGCCACATCGAAAACTACATGATCTCGCTGTGGCTGGTCGGGCGGGTGGTGGCGCCGCTGCTCGCCAGCCGCGACCCGCTGCGAGCGACGGTCGGCATCCAGGTGTACCTGCTGGCCGTGCTGGCGATCGTCGTCAGTACGTTTCGCGGCGAGAGCATGAAGTGGATCGCGGACGGGCCGCCGCTGGCGGTCGCTGCCGCGTGCATCGGGTCGGTGATCCTGCTTCACCCGAACCGCCGCGCCCTGCTCGGCCGCTGAGGCCCCCGGCTTCCCTCTCCCGCTTGTGGGAGAGGGGTTGGGGTGAGGGCTCATGTGGGGAGAGGGGCGGGGCCACAACCACGCCAGAATCTACGCGAAGGAGACACGATGCGCCTCACTGACGACGAGCGCGCCATGCTCGACGGCGAGCGCGGCGAGGCCGTGCGCCGCGCGCTTGCGCTGCAGATCAAGGTTGGAGATTTCTTCGGCGCTGCCGACTTTGTGCCGATAGACTCTGCGCACATGATGGCCGAGATCGAGTCGATGGGCGAGCCGTGCCTCGCCTGGGTCGAGGAGATGGCCGACCTGGGCGGCAAGGCCGTCGTGCCGACCACCTCAAACCCGCGCAGCGTCGATGTTGCGCTGTGGGAGGCGCTGGGGCAGGACGAGCGGCAGGTGCGGCTGGAACTGAAGCTGACCACCGCGCTGCGCCGGCTGGGCATCATGACGCTGGACACCTGCATCAACTACCAGACGGTCAGCCCGCCGCGCTTCGGCGAGCATGTCGCCTGGGGTGACACCGGCACCGTCATCTTCGCCAACGCCGTCGCCGGCGCGCGCTCCAACTTCGAGGGCGGCCCGGTCGCGCTGGCTGCCGCGCTGACCGGCCGGACGGCGCGCTACGGCTACCACCTGCCAGGGCAGCGGCTCGGCACCGTCCTGATCGAGCTACGCGAGCAGCCGGCCTGCACCAGTGACTGGGGCGCGCTCGGCTGCTGGATCGGGCGGCAGGTGAACGACTATTGGCAGGTGCCGGTCATCACCGGGCTGGAAGTTGAGCCGACCGTGGACCAGTTGAAGCAGCTCGGTGCGAGCCTGGCAAGCTACGGCTCGCTGGCAATGTTCCACCTCGTCGGGGTGACGCCGGAGGCCCGCACGGTGGAGGAGGCGTTTGGGGGGCGCGCTCCGCAGCGCACGCTGATGGTAGAGCCGGGCAGCCTGCGCTGCGTCTACGACGGGTTCCAGCCGGAGCGGCAGCGCCCGGATGTCGTGGCGTTCACCGCGCCGCAGTTGTCCATCGTCGAACTGCGCGACCTTGCGGCGCAGCTTGACGGCCGCAAGGTTCACCAGGACGTGCGGCTCCTCATCACGACGAACTATCAGAACCGGGAGGCCGCCGATCGCCTGGGCTACTCGGCCACGCTGGAGGACGCCGGCGCGCTGCTCATCAGCGGGGCGTGCTTCTACCTGATGACGGCCCGTGAGCTTGCGGAGAAGCACGGCTGGCGCACCATCGTCACCGACTCCGCAAAGCTGGCGAACATCATCCCCGGTTACGGCTATAACCCGGTGTTCCGGCCGACCGATGTCTGCATTGAGGCGGCGGTGCAGGGGGCGTTGCCGTGGTAGTCTGCCTGCATGACCGACCTGTGCGTGTGGACGGCAGTGTGTCCGCCGCAGCTGTCGCCGCTCGCCAGCGCCGTGACGCTGCCGCCCTGTCTGGAGGCCACCGATGAGCGAGGAGATCGTGTTGCGCGGCCACCCCGGCATCGGGCCGCGCGTGGAAGGCGAGGCGCTCGTCTCGCGCGAGGGCTTCAGCGCCCGCTACGACCTGAACCGCAAAACGGGCGTCTTCTCCCGCGAGGCGCACGACCTGTACGGGCACAGCATCATCGGCAAGGTGCTGGTGCACACGACGGCGAAGGGCGGCGTGGCGACGGCCTGGGCGCTGCTCGATATGCGGGCGCAAGGAACGGCCCCGCTCGGCATCATCTTCTCGCTGGCAAACCCGATCATGGCGCAGGGTGCGGCGCTGGCCGACGTGCCGCTGATGGACCGGCTGGAGCCGGACCCACAGACGGTCATCGAGTCTGGCGACTGGCTGATTGTGGACCCGCCGGCCGGCGAGGTCCGGGTGCGAAAGGGTGGCCGCTGACGTGGCTTTCGGGATTTCCCTCACCCCCTGCCCCCCTCGCCCACGCATGGGAGAGGGGTCGGGGGTGAGGGCTCCCCACGGCGGCCTGACGCGCCGGCAAGCGTTGCCGCTGCTGCTGGCCGGCGGGGCGGCGCTGGGCGGCATCGTTGGCTGCCAGCCGGCCCGGTTGGTGCGCCGCGACCCGTCCCGGCGACTAGTGCTCCGCATCAATACGTACGGCAGCGCGGCATATGCCCCACTCTTGCTGATGCGCGAGCGCCGGCTGCTGGAGGAGGCGCTGCCGGGCCTGTCCGTCGAGTGGAAGTCGATCCCATCGGCGCAAGCCGTCCACCAGGCGCTGCAAGATGGCGGGTTGGACATCGCGGCGGGGCCACCGACGGCGTTTCTGCTGGCACGTGAGGCCGGCCTGACGGTCCGCATCGTCGGCGGGATGGCGGCGCTGCCCTGCGCGGTCGTCGGTCGGACCGGGTTGCGCTCGTTGAGCGCGCTGCGGCCGGGGGACCGGGTGGCCGTGCCAGAGGAGGCGAGCCTCGAGTCGGCTGTGCTGCAACTGGCGGCGCTGCGCGAGCTGGGCGACGCCCGCGCGCTCGATGCCAACATGGTGTTTCGCCCGAGCCTGGACGTGCTCCCCGACTTGAAGCAGGGCGGCGAGATTTCGGCGCACGTCGCGACGACGCCGTACCTGGAACTGGAGCTTGAGGGGACCGGGCCTGAGCGCCTGGTGGACAGTCGCGAGCTGTTCGGCGGGTTGCCGACGACGGCACTGGCCTACGGCCTCCCGACGTTGCGCGAACAGTCGATGCCGCTGCTGGAGACGTTCACACAAGCCCTTGCGGACGCCGCTCGGCTAGCTGCAGGCGACCCGTTCGGCAGCGCGCGCCTGCTCACCGACCTGGAAGAGCTACGCCTGCCGCCTGAGCGCCTTGGGGACATCCTGGCGCGGTCAGGGTGGCAGCCAGGGGTGCGCGTCGCTGGCGTGACGCGCATCGCCGAATTGTGGCGGAGCACTGACCGCCTGAAGCGCACGTCCGCCGCGTGGTCCGAACTGGCGTTTGCGGGCGTGCAGGGCGACTGACCGCAGGCACGTTGTGAGTGGCGAGCGGCGAGCCAGACCGGGCGAGCAGTCGGTCGGTGCCACGTGGGGCGGGCGGATTGGGCCACGTGGGGCGGGCTTGCCAGCGCCAGGCCCCTACGAGGTGCCATCTGACCGCGCGGGCTCCCCTTTTCCCACTTGCGGGAGAGGGGGCCGGGGGGTGAGGGAGACCATTGGAACGGCGCCGTAACGTGGGCCTTACGGGGCCGTATGGCACAATATCCCCGGCATGGCGTATGGAACAGGCGGTAACGGCCGGAACGGGCGCACCTCGGGCACGAGCCGGCGAGCGAGCCAGCGCGTGTCGCGTGCCGACGCGTGGCGCGACGAACTCAGGACGCTCCAGAAGCGCGCCCGGTCGCGCAGCAAGCGCCAGCGACAACAGTCACGCGGCGGCTGGCGCGCGGCTGTCGTCACTGCGACCGTCGTCGGGCTGGGGCTGCTGTCGCTCTCGCTGCTGGCATTCATAGGTGCGATGCACTTTGCATCGTCAGCCTACGCCAACATCAACCGCGACCTGCCGTCGATCAACCAGATCGCCGGCCGCGAGACGTTCAAGACCGCCCAGTTGTTCGACCGCAAGGGCCGGCTGCTCTGGGAGTTCTTCGACCCAGACGCTGGCCGCCGTACCGTGGTGCCGCTGACGGAGATCTCGCAGTACCTCATTGATGCCACCCTGGCCGCCGAGGACGCGAACTTCTACTCCAACCCCGGCATCGAACCGCGCGGTATCGCTCGCGCCGTCTACCAGAACCTCAGCGAGCAGGACATCGTGTCTGGTGCCAGCACGATCACGCAGCAGTTGGTCAAGAACGTGCTGATCCCCGAGGAAGAGCGGTACCAGCAGACGCCGAGCCGCAAGATCCGCGAGGCGCTGCTGGCATACCAGTTGACCCAGAAGGTGTCGAAGAGCCAGATCCTGTCGCTGTACCTGAACGAAATCTTCTACGGGAATCAGGCGTACGGCGTCGAGGC
>JBBQBU010000496.1:0-4622 GCA_038318015.1 Chloroflexota bacterium
CAAGTTCCTGGGCTTCTATCAGGACGCCAAACTGCTCACGAATAACCCGTTCCAGGTCATCGACCCGGACGGCGTGGGCCGGCTCATCAAGATGGGCGTGGACGAGGGGCGGGCCGCGCGCCCGGACCTCGAAATCGGCATCTGCGGCGAGCACGGCGGCGATCCTGAGTCGGTGGAGTTCTGCCACCGCGCCGGCCTCAACTACGTCAGCTCGTCGCCGTTCCGTATCCCGGTGGCACGGCTGGCGGCAGCGCAGGCCGCAATCCGCGACGGCGGCTCGTCCGGCCCGGCCATCAGCACCACCGCGTAACGCGGCCCTCACCCCAACCCCCTCTCCCACGAACTACGGGGTCCCTCCTACGGACTCCCCGTGTCACGAACGGCGGAGCCTCTCGGCTTCGCCGCCTCTCCGTGTCGCAAGCGGGAGAGGGGTAGCTTGCTGCACGATCAATCGAGCGAAGTCGATCCCGGCCTCCGAGTGGTACCCTTGTCGGAGGCGGCGTCGCTTCGCTCGTTTGCGTCGTTGCCGCCCCCATCCGACACCCCAACACGATGCCTGATTCGCCCAGGAGGTTCCGGTGCTTCATATCACGCCTCATCCCGAGGTCCGTGCACGGCTCGAAGAACTGGAAGACCGGACCCTGTCGAAGTTCGCCGCGCGGAGCGTCGATGCGTCCGGCCGGCGCTGGGAGCAGCAGGAAGACCCCCTGCGAATGTCCTACCAGCGCGACCGTGACCGAGTGATTCACTGCAAGGCGTTCCGGCGGCTAAAGCACAAGACCCAGGTCTTCATCGCGCCGAAGGGCGACCATTACCGCACGCGCCTGACGCATACGATGGAAGTGACCCAGGTGGCGCGGACCATCGCGCGGGCGCTCAACCTGAACGAAGACCTGACCGAAGCGACCGGCCTAGCACACGACCTGGGGCACACGCCGTTCGGGCACGCCGGCGAAGACGCCATGGCCGAGATCCTCGGACACTTCCGGCACAATGAGCAGAGCGTCCGCGTGGTCGAATACCTGGAGCGGGAAGGGCGCGGCCTGAATCTGGCAGAGCAGATGAAGGACGGCATCCTGCGGCACTCGAAGCTGCGCGAGAGCGTGGCCGCCGAGGGCTGGGGCGTCGCCAGCACCCTGGAGGGCCAGATCGTGAAGCTGGCAGACAGCATCGCCTATCTCGCCCACGACATTGATGATGCGCTGCGGTCGCGCGTCATCACCCAGGATGACATCCCCGGCGAGTTCCTGGAGGCGTTCGGCACGACGACCGGCCAGCGCATTGAGACGCTGGTTAGCGACATCGTGGATTACAACTGGCGGGTAGCAACCGGCGACGGCGCAACCTGGCAAGATGCGGTGGGCAACGGAGTCGCCATCGCGATCAGCCCGCCGACGCTGAAGTTGTTTAACGGCCTGCGGGAGTTCATGTTCAGCAACGTCTATACCGCGTCCGACGCGAAAGCGGACAACCCGAAGACGGTGTTCGTGATCCACGCGCTGTTTGAGCACTTCTGCCAGCACCCGGAGCAGATGCCGGCCGAGTTCCAGGAGAATCCGCGCGACGAGCCGCTGGAACGGCGGGTCGCCGACTACATCGCCGGCATGACGGACCGCTACGCTGTCAAGACGTTCGAGCAGCAGTACGTCCCGCGCGAATGGGCCGTCTTCTCGTAGTAGCCAGGACTGAGAGGTGTAGTCGGCGTCCGGCGCTGGCCCGCTCAGCCAAACCAGGGTCGTCCGCGCCCCGGTCCACGCCTGCCCGTCCGGATGTGATAGCCCCGTAGTCCTCTGAGCACTCATCGGGCTTCCCTTCCGTCACCCTGCGCGGGCATGATTCCGACAAGCGCGGCGCTAGCGCGCTCGTCGTGCCCCTCACGCTGTACTCACGCACCTGACGAGGACGCCTGTGCCCGACTCGACGATTGACGAGATCAAGCGCCGTCTCGATGTCGTTGACATCGTCGGCCAGACCGTGCAGCTCAAGCGGTCCGGCAAGAGCTTCAAAGGGCTGTGCCCATTCCACAACGAGAAAAGCGGGTCGTTCTACGTCAGCCCAGAGCGCGGCACCTGGCGCTGCTTCGGCTGCGGCGAGGGTGGCGACATCTTCTCGTTCGTCCAGAAGCGCGACAACCTCGACTTCCGGGAGGCGCTGCGGATGCTGGCCGACCGAGCCGGCGTCACGCTGGAGGAGACGGCGCGGCCGGACCCCGGCGTGCGGCAGGAGCGCGATCGCCTGCTCGGAATCCTCGACTCGACGGAGTTGTACTACCGCGCCTGTCTGGCCGGTGAGACCGGTGCCGAGGCCCGCGCTTATTTCGTCGGGCGCGGCGTCGAGCCGGACACGCTGGACCGTTTTGGCCTCGGCTACTCCGACGCCAACGGGCGCGGCCTTGAACGCCACCTGACGCGCGCCGGCTACAGCACCGACGAGTGCGTCAAGGCGGGGGCGCTCGGGCGGAGTGAGGACGGCACCCGCGTCTACGACCGCTTCCGCGACCGCGTCATCTTCCCGATCCGCGACGTGGACGGCCGGGTGATCGGCTTTGGCGGCCGAGCGATGCGCGCCGACCAGCAACCGAAGTACCTCAACACCGCGCAGTCGGAGTTGTTCGACAAGGGCACTAATCTGTACGCCCTCGATCTGGCGAAGGATGCCGTCCGCAAGGTCGGGCAGGCTATCGTCGTCGAGGGGTACATGGACGCGCTGATGGCGCATCAAGCGGGCTTCACGAACGTGGTGGCAACGCTCGGCACGGCCATCACCGAGCGCCATGTGCAGGTGCTTCGCCGCCAGAGCGCCCGCGAGATCGTGCTGTGCCTGGACAACGACGCGGCCGGCCTGCGGGCGGCGCTGCGCGGCTCGGGCGTGGCCCATGACAGCACGAAGGACGAGGCGCCGCGCATCGACTTCAGCCTGCTGAACCGCTCGGAGCGGCTGCGCCAGCGCGAGCAGCCGGCCATCTACATCGAGCGGCGCACCATCCTCAAAGCGTTCTCGTTGACGGGCGGCAAAGACCCCGACGAAGTGATTCGCCACGACCCGACGCAGTGGGAGCGCGAGTCTGCCGCCGCCAAGCCGATCATCGACTTCGTGTTCGACAACCTGCGAAGTGTTTACGACCTATCGCAGACGCAGGGCCGCCGCGAAGCTGCGACGGCTGCCGTCGGGCTGGTCTATGACGTGGCCGACCCCATCGACCGCGACCAGTACCTACAGCGACTGGCCGCCATCATCGGCACCGACGTGGACGTGCTGCGCGAACTGCTGCGCCGGCGGATGCACGTCGTCCAGCGGGCGGACACCACAGCCGCCCCGACCCAAAGGCAGCCGTACGCCGGCTTCGACGGGCCGGGGGGGCAGAATCGAGGCCCCGGCACCCCGTCTGCTGGCCCGGCCGCGAATCCACCGACGCCTGCCATGCGTACGGACCAACAGGTGGGTGCCGACGAGCGGCTACAAGACCTGGTCATTGCGCTGCTGCTGCGAAGCGGACCCGGCGAGTCCTGGCCCGACGAACTGGACTTCGAGAGTACGCCGCACCGTGAGATCCTCAAGGCGCTGGCAACTGGTGCCGCCTGGCCCGACGCCGCGACGGCGCTGGACCGGTTGCAGCAGGCCTTTGACACTGACTTTCCTGAGACACTCCGGCGCGTGCAGGCCCGCGACGAAGAGAACGAGCGGATCTCCGCTGACGACTTGGCCCGTGAGTTCGAGGTTCGCCGTTTGGAGTTGCGTAAACATCGGCTGTTCAGGCAACATCAGGCACTCGTTGCAGCCCTGCGTGAGGAAGGAGAGGGGCTGGACGTTGCGGAACGGCGAGAGTCCCATGAGCGACTCGCCCGATTAGCCGTGGGCATCGGTGAGACCATCGCCGAACAGCAGCGGCTCGGGGTGATCGGTACCGCGTCCTGGAGTATCCGACGGGGGCAGGAGGTCCTAGGTGGTTGACGATCCGCACAGCATCCTCGTCGCGAACGACGCGACTGAGACTGAAGCCCTGCCCTTGTTCGAGTCGGACGCATTCTCCGAGTTGCACGCTGTCATCGCTGACGCCATCGGCCCGATCGAGGAGTTGCTTGGCGAGGACGAGTTGAGCGTAGACGCGCTCGGCAGCGACGTGCTGATGCCCGATCCGATCGTCGTGTCAGACGGCGACGCCGATGTCATCGTGGCGGACGACGAACCGCGCGAGCGCACCGCTTCGCGCACGATCCCGACCATCGGGTGGATCGCACCGACCGACGCTGATCTGCTGCTTGAAGAAGCCGAGGAAGTAGACCCGGTGGTGTCGCTGGCCTTCGCCGACCGCCCGTCGCGGACCGGCGAGCCGACCGCCGAGGCACTGGCCCGTCCCGAGGACACGGAGGGTCTGGAAGACCACGTCCGGATGTATCTCCGGGAGATCGGCCTGGTGCCGCTCCTTTCGTGGGACGACGAGAAGCGTCTAGCCCGGCGGATGGAAGAAGGCATCTACCTGGAGCGCATCGCCCGCGACGTGCAACAGGACGAGGTCGAGCAGATGGCCCAGTGGTGTGGGACGTGCAGCTGGCGCGGTAAAGAGGTCGAGCAGACAGCCAAGTACCCGTGGTGTGGGACGTGCGGCAGGAGCAGGCCCGATC
>JBBQBU010000497.1:0-4618 GCA_038318015.1 Chloroflexota bacterium
CGTGCCGGGAGGCCCCTGGATCATCAGCGCCTGCCCCTCGTCGAGGCCAAGCGCCAGCGAGACGGCGCGGACCTGACTGCGGTTCTGGGCCACGAGCTTGTTGACGAAGGCGGCCGGACGGCGCTTCTGGGGCGGCGGCAATGACGCCGGCGACGCCACCAGCTTGACGGCATTGGCAAGGCCGCCCGTGGGGTTGTCCAGTTCTTCGAGAATGGCGCGCTTCTGGGCCAGAATCTGCGTCTGGGGGCGCGGGCGCACGATGCCTTCGGATGGCGGATCAGCGCCGCGTACGTCGATATCCATGACGCCTTCGGCCGGGTCGATCCGCACGAGGCGCGCGGACGAGATCACCCGGCCGCGCGTGTCCACGAGGTCGAGCCACTCGCCCTCGTCGAAGGCCGCGACGGCGGACGCCTCGACGCCGGACAGCCGGTACGGGTCGGATTCGTTCTGGCCGCCGATGCGCGGCGTGGAGACGGCAAACGGCGTGGCGAGCTTCTCGGCGCGGGTGGCGTCGTCGCGGGCTTCGGCTTCCAGCGCCTCGCGCAGGGGGTCCACGAAGCTGGTCCAGCGACGGTCGAGCAGCGTCTCGAAAGCGGCGACGAGGCCGGCGCTGGAGTTCTCGCCGGCCGTCTCGGATGTCGGCAGCTCGATGCTCTCGGGCCGTAGCTCCATGCCGATGGCGGTCCGGAGGCGGCGCGGGTCACGGTCCTCCTCACCGGTCGGCTTCGCCTTCTCGACGACAAGCCGGCCGTCCTCAAAGCGGCAGTCGAGCACCAGCCCGATGGCCGGGATGGTGAGCGAAAGTGCTTCGCCACCGGCCCACCGTTCGGAGGTCGTCCACAACAGGAACAGCTCCGCGCCGGTGTGCTCGCGCAGCCGGCGGAAGCGCACTTCAATCGGCCCGGTGATGAGGCCCGCCACGTCGTTAGTCTCACCGTAGATTTTCATCCAGGCGGTGAGGGTGCTGCGGACGGAGGACGAGAGGTAGAGGCAGAGTGCGTCGATCCGACGAATCTGCCAGCGGGAGTTGATGAATGGCCGTCGTCGCCCACGACGAGGAACTGGCATACGTTTCCCTACACGCTGTGTGGGTGGGCCGCCCGGCGATTCCGAGCGGGCGGTGTACTGGCTGAAAGGAGCAACCTGGGGGGAGCACCGTGACGCGTGCTACCGGAAGAAGTGACCAGGAGGTCGGCTGGTCCGGTGCACGATCAAAACGGTCGCGCGGCGTGGGGTTGGTCGCAGCGACGGCCTGTGATTGCGTCACCTGGCAGCGCCGATGTTGCGTCGGCGGCGCGGGTGTGACGCCGTGTGACGCAAGCAAGAGGGCGATGACCATGTGCCGCGCTCAGTCATTGAGCCAGCGACAGCGCGCCCTTACACCTCTATATACACGGTGCCGCGCCGCTGAGGCAAGAGCCGGGTGGTCTGATGAGTGGTCAGATGGGCGGTGTGCACGAGCGGCGGGACGGCTCTCGGGCACCACACGCCGCACGGGCACGGTGCTCCCTCGTCGGCTCGGCACTAGCCCCGGCGGCGGCTCGTGCCGAGCCGGTGGGCGGCCAGTCTGTAGGCGAATGACAGCGCCGAGTAGGCAAAGTAGAGCCAGTGTAGCGGCAGGACGCGCAGCAGGAACCTCGGGCCGCGCTCCCGCAGGAAGAAGCCGTAGAGGGCACGGTTGAGCGTCAGGAGGACGGCGACCGGGCCGAGCGCGGCGACCCAGGCAACGCCGGTGCTGGCAGCCAGGGCGTCCAGACTGCGCGCCAGCATCAGGCCACCGTCGCGTACCGGCACGACGACGCTGATGGCGGGGGCCACCGACTGCGGGGCTACCAGCTGAATGTCAGCCGGTAGCCCCGATGACGCAGGAAGGGGCAGGCTCATGCGGACGTTACGGGCATCAGGGGCGTTCAGCCGAACTGCACGGATCGCTTCGAGTTGGTCATCCAGTACCCGTCGACCTGGGTCTGGGCTGGCTGCTCGCGGTCCAGGCCGGCCCCCAGCGAGATGAACAGCGGCACGAAATGATCGACGGTCGGGTGGGCGTAGGCGACGCCGGGGGCCCTTCGATGGTAGTCAATCAGACTGTCTACGTCCTTGCGGGCCAGCGCTTCGGCGGCCCATGCGTCGAATTCGAGCAGGGCGTTGGGGATGCCCGTCGCGCCGCGCTGCATCTTGTGGATGGCGTCGAAGCTGTGCGTCATGAACCCGCTGCCGATGATGAGGACACCCTCGTCGCGCAGGGGGGCCAGCAGCCGACCGATCTCCAACAACGCCTGCGGGTCTTCGCTCGGCATCGACATCTGCAGGACGGGAATGTCAGCATCGGGGTACATGACGGTCAGCGGCACGTAGGCACCGTGGTCAAGGCCGCGCTCCAGATCCTGATAGACCGGGGTGTGGGACGACAGCAACCCGGCGACCCGCGCAGCGAGGTCTGGCGCACCGGGCGCGTCGTACCGCACGTCGTAGAACCGCTGGGGGAAGCCCCAGAAGTCGTAGACCAGCGGCACGGGAGTGGTCGCGCCGATGGTGACGGGCGCGGCCTCCCAGTGCGCCGAGGCGACCAGGATCGCTCTCGGGCGCGGCAGGTTCGCGGACCACTGGGCCAACTGCGTCGGCCAGATCGGGTCGTCAATGAGTGGCGGCGCGCCGTGGCTGAGATAGAGGGTCGGCATCCGGCCCGCTGGCCCGCCCGAAGATGCGGTGGTCGTGGTGGGGGCTATCAGTTCAGGCATGGGACGAGCCTCCGAGGGGTAGCGGGCAGTGCGACGCACGGGCCAGCCGGGTGAGCGGATCGGACATTCACGTGGGTGTAGCCTTGCCGGCTACAGGTTAACGTCCGTGGGACAGCGTGCGCTCTTGAGGAGCATGGTCCCGGCCGGCCAGGGGCACCAACGTCCAGCGACCGTAGGCCACGAACGCCGACAGCAACGCCACGACCAGCGGGAACAGGGCCATCATCGTCTCGCCGCGCGCAACATACATGATGGTCGCGGCCACCGTGATGAACGCCAGACTGGCTGCGGCCAGCGGGGTCAGGCCGGTCATGATTCGCAGCAGCCCCGGCAGGATCAGCCCGACCGCGCCGAGCACTTCGGCCAGCCCGATGAAGCGAATGAACAGCCCCGGCAGCGCCATCTGGGCGGTGAGTTCTTCAATGGGTGCCGTCAGCTTCATCAGGCCGAGCAGCAGGAAGACGACAGCGAGCAGACCTTGAGCAGTCCAGAGCGCGTACTTCACGAGGAACCTCCAAATGTGGCTGTGGTGTGCGGCGCTACCTGACAGGAGAGGGCCGCAGGCTGTATGCCAGTAAAAGTTGAACATTCAACTGTTTCACCACTATATGCTAACGCTGTTCAGCGTTCAACTATTCCCGGTACACTGCCCGTATGCTCGCATCCGATCTGCCGACTGATGGTCGCTGGCTCGCCCCTGCGGAGGCGCGCGCCTGGCGTGCCTTCCTGCTCGGCTCGCAGTTGTTGATGGATCAGCTCGACCGTGAGTTGGTGCGCGATGCCGGCATGCCCCACACCTACTACGGCATTCTCGTGGCGCTCTCCGAGCAGCCGGAGCGGTCGTTGCGGATGAACGAGATTGCCGACGTGCTGTGCTTCTCGAAGAGCCGCCTGAGCCACGCCATCGGGCGGCTGGAAGAGCGCGGCTGGGTCGAGCGCGCGATCTGCCCGACGGACCGGCGCGGGGCGTTCGCGGTGCTGACCGACGCCGGGCTGGCGGCGCTGCACGCTGCCGCGCCGGGCCACGTCGCGGGCGTGCGTCGGCACCTGTTCGACCGGCTGACCCCGGAGCAGGTCGAGCAGCTACGCGTGATCTCGGGAGCCATCGTCGAGCCGCTGATGGCCGCCAATCTGCCGCCCGAACTGGCCGCGCGCTGCACCGAGCACGTCAAGCCGGAAGCCTGACCGGGCGGTCCGTAGTGCTTGCGGCGGGCCGCCCGTCCGCCCGTGGCTGGTTCCGGTCTCCCCGGTGCTCTGGCCCCGCTGGCCGTGAGCGTACCGCGCGGGCGTCTGTGCGTCGTACCATGCAGGCATGTTGTGCGGCAGGAGGCCCGGCCTGATGCTCACGCGTCCGATCCCTGCAACTGGCGAACTGCTTCCGCTTCTTGGGCTTGGCACCTGGCAGTCGTTCGATGTCGGCACCGGCCCGGCGGACCGTGCCCCCGTGCAGGAGGTGCTGCGCGCGTTTACTGACCAGGGCGGCACGCTGGTGGATTCCTCGCCGATGTACGGCAAGGCCGAGGGCGTGGTGGGCGACCTGACGCAGGCGCTGGGACTACGTGACCGGCTGTTTCTGGCGACCAAGGTCTGGACGACGGGCCGCGCTGAGGGCATTCGTCAGATGGAGGCGTCGTTGCGGCTGCTCCGTGCGGAGACCATCGACCTGATGCAAGTGCACAACCTCGTTGACGTGACGACGCACCTGGACACGCTGCGCGGCTGGAAGCGGGACGGGCGGGTACGGTACGTCGGAGTGACGCACTACACGGCCAGTGCTCATGAGGCGCTCGCGGCGCTGGTGGCGACCGAGCCGCTGGACTTCATCCAGATCAACTACTCGGTGGCCGAGCCGGAGGCCGAGCGGCAACTGTTGCCGC
>JBBQBU010000498.1:0-4614 GCA_038318015.1 Chloroflexota bacterium
CAAGGTGTTCCGCGCCTACACCTACCTCGGGACGCGCGGTGCCGTCACCGCCATGATCTCGGGCGTGGACATCGCGTGCTGGGACATCAAGGCGCAGGCGCTTGGCGTGCCGATCTATGAACTGCTTGGCGGCAAAGTCCGCGAAAACGTCCCGATGTACACCCACTTCGAGTCCGAGACCACCGTCGAGGGCATGATCGACAGAGCCGTGGGCGAGGTCGGGCGCGGCTCCATCGCCATCAAGACCGACCCGTTCTCGGCGGCCGGCGGCATCCCGAACGGCACCTACGGCAACGGCGAGATCGAGCGGAACGTCGAGAATCTGGGCGTGAAAATGATCGAGGGCATCCGCAAGGCCATCGGCCCGGACATTCAGTTGCTCATTGATGCACACGCCCTCTACAACGTGCCGACGGCCGTCCGGCTGGCGAACCGGCTCGCGGAGTACGACATCTGGTGGTTTGAGGAGCCGTGCCCGCCCGAGAGCTACGACGCGCTGGAGTCGGTCCGGAATCAGGTGAAGACGCGCATCTGCGTGGGCGAGCGTCTGTACACGCGCTTCGAGTTCCTGCCCGTCTTGAACCGCCACCTGACCGACTACGTGATGCCGGACGTGACCTGGACCGGCGGCATCTCGGAGTTGAAGAAGATCGCGACGCTGGCCGAGACCTATTACATCCCGATCTCCCCGCACGACGCCAGCGGCCCGGTCAACCTGATGGCTGGCGCGCAGGTGTCCATCACCACGCCGAACTTCTACAAGTTGGAGGCGCGGCGCGTGAAGCTGGACTTCTACAACGAGTTTCTTGAGGAGCCGTTGGAGATCGACGGGAGCGCGCTGATCGTGCCGAAGACGCCGGGCCTGGGCGTGAAGCTGAACCTGGAGTACCTCCAGAAGAACGAGGTCCAGGGCTAACACCGACCCACGCGCGACACGTTCGGAGGGCCGCAGGCCGATGTCGGCGTGCGGCCCTCTGTTGCGTCTCACCGCGAAGGTGGCCGCTTCGTGTCGCAAGACAAGTCGCGCAGCAACGCCACTTCCGCGCCGTGGTGCATGACCTCGCGGTTGATATGTAGGATCAGCGTTGCCATCGGGTGCTCGCTGTACGGGCCAACCGCACGCGGCCTGCGCTGTCAGCGCGCTGACATTCGCGTCGGGAATCGTTGGTGGCAACCGCGCCCGATGGTACGCTTCCCGGGCAAGCGGCGTCCGAGTGGGCGCAGGCGGGGTACCGGCGTGGACCGCGCCTGCTTGGGGGAGACGAGCGTGGCAGAGCGGCCGTTTCGTTGGGGCATCCTGAGCGCGGCGAACATCGCGCGGCGTCGCTTCGTCCCCGGTGTCCGGGCCGGGACCGAGGGCGAGGTCGTCGCTGTGGCGGCCCGCGACGGCGACCGGGCACGCGCGTTTGCCGGTGACCTGGACATCCCGCAGGCGTACGACTCGTATGAGGCGCTGCTGGCCGATCCGAACGTCGACGGCGTCTATATCGGCCTGCCGAACATCCTGCACACCGAATGGACGGTTCGCGCGGCCGAAGCCGGCAAGCACGTGTTGTGCGAGAAGCCGCTGAGCCGCCGCGCCGCCGATGTCGAGCAGATGGTGGCGGCGTGTTCCAAAGCCAGCGTGATCTTGATGGAGGCGTTCATGTACCGCCACCATCCGCAGCACGTCCGTGTCAGGGAACTGCTGGCGGCCGGCGAGATCGGTGAGCCGACCGTCGTGCGGGCGACATTCTCCTATGCCATGCCCCAGGAGCGCCGCGCCGAGCGCGACGTGCGGGTGCAGCCGGAGCTTGACGGCGGCGCATTCATGGACGTGGGCTGCTATGCGCTCAACGCCGCGCGCCTGCTCTTCGACGCCGAGCCGACCGAAGTCACCGCCTTGCAGCGCCGTGACGAGGCGCTCGGGGTGGATACCTCGTTCGCGGGGTTGGCGCGCTTCCCCGGCGACCGGCTGGCCCTGATCGAAGGGAGCTTCGATGCCAACGGGCCGGCGCGGTACGAGATTTCCGGCTTTCGCGGCTCCTTACTGGTCGAGCGTGCGTTTCAGCCAGAGTCGAACCCGTCAACGATCACCATCACGCGGCCCGGTGAACGGTACAGCGTGGACGTGCCCGGCACAGATCAGTTTGGGCAGGAGGCAGACCATTTCGTGCGGAGCGTCCGCGCGGGCCACCTGCTGGCCCCGGCCGAGAACGGGCTGGCACAGGCGCGGGCACTGGAGGCGCTGTACAAGAGCGCTGAGACCGGGCAGGCCGTCCGGCTCGACGCGCCGGCCTGACTGCGGGGTCTGGGCCTTCGGGCGGCGCGCGGCAATAGTGTAGACGGCGGCGAACGGAACGGCCACCACGGCAACAGCGTCCACTGAGCACAGTACGGACGTACGATGAGCGGGCAGGCACACGGCGCAGGCCCGCACCACCAGGCAGCGCACCGACGTGGCAAGGGAAGGGCGATGATCTCAGCAGCGCGGGTCTTCGGAGCGTTCCTCGCTCTCAGCGTCCTGCTCCTACCGGCGACGCCGGTGGCGCAGGCTCAAGGGGCGCCGTACTGTGGCGTCAACGCCAGTCCGACGTTCGTGCAGGGGTTCGCTAACCTCAAGAACCTGCTCGGCGCGATCATGGGCGACCCGATCGAGTGCGAGCACACCGACGGCACGACCGGCGACGTGCTCCAGCAGACGACCACCGGGCTGGCGTTCTGGCGCAAGTCCACCAACACGGCGACCTTCACGGACGGCAATCGCCACTGGGCAGTGACGCCGCGCGGGCTGCTGGCCTGGGAAGGGACGGCGATTGACCCGCCGGCGACGGCGCGCGCCGTCAATCCCCCGGCCGGCACGGCCCAGGGCAACCCGGCATCCGGGACGCGCGGGACTGGCGTCAACGGGCGCACCGAGGCGGCGGCCGTGCCGTCGATCTCGGCCGGGCGGCGCATCACGCCGAACGAGTTCGTGTACCGCACCGAGGACCAGGCTCCGTCAGGGGACGGCTGGCCGTGCCTGAGCCGCAACCCAAGCTGCGGCCGTGAAGAGTGGTGGGCGCAGTGGAACGAGTTGCAGGATGGCTCGCCGCTCCAGTTCCGCTACATCGGGCCGGGCCTGCTGACCGAGGCCCGTTTTGCCGAGGCCATCGGACTGCTGTGGGTCTGGCCGGAGGGCCGGCAGTTGCTCCAAACGGCCGCCGACCACGGCGTTGCCATCTACAGTTCGCAGGAGATCGCGCGGCGGGCGTTTGCCGCCTACCGCCCGGCGAACCGCACGCTGCTGGTGAACCCGAGCTTCACGGAAGTCTCGACGTGGCTGTTGGCTGACGTGCTGGCCCACGAGTTG
Source organism: Chloroflexota bacterium (assembly GCA_038318015.1). GTDB lineage: Bacteria > Chloroflexota > UBA6077 > UBA6077 > JACCZL01 > JADZEM01. The sequence goes on from JBBQBU010000498.1 coordinate 3,332, forward strand.
CGCCACGCCTCGGACCATGCGACCGGCACCCGCATGGGCGGCACCTACAACGACTGCGTCGCGCGCGAGCAGGCAGCATTTCAGACCGAGGCAAGGTTTGTGCGATGGCTTGCTGAGCGACAGGGTGGCCTTCCGTCGCCGGATCAAGTTTCAAAGCTGCTGTCGCAGGAGGACTTTGCGCTGTTCACGGACATCTATCGCACGCTGAACTCTGAGAACCTCAACGCCCAGGTTGAGGAGAGCTACCGGTCGATCTGCTCGCAGCGCCGCTAGCGTCTTCGCAGTCACCTCGCATGCGCGTACGCGCCCCCGCCACATGACACGCTCCTGCCGACCTTCGCGTCATATTGCCCAGCTTCAGAGGGGCGCAGTATGATCCGCCGGCCGCCATCCCGCACGGGCGGTGGCGGCCGTTGCACCGATTGCGGTGCGTTGCGAGCCTGTGGACGTTGCCCATGACGCGCTGGATTCTGAACGGCACATCGTTTTTTTATGACTGATCACGCCCACATCGCGGCAGCGTCTGAATCGTCCCTTGCCCCGGCTACGACGGCTTCCGAGCTGGTCCCGCCGCTCCCCTCGACTGAGGAGAAGTCGCCGCAGCGTACATCGTTCTGGAAGATGGCGCTGACCATCGGGGCACTCGGAGCGATGAGCCTGGTGTTCGTCTTCTTCCCGATTGACTGGGAAAGCGTCGGCAATTGGGGCTACCTCGGCATCTTTCTGGTGACGTTCGTCGCCACGGCCAGCTTTATTCTGCCGATCCCATATCTGCTGATCGTGGCGCGGGCCGGCATGTTCCTGGACCCGATCACCGTCACGCTGGTGGCCGGGGTGGCGGGGGCGCTGGGCGAACTGACCGGCTACGTCATCGGTGCGAGCGGTCGGGGGCTGATCCCGCAGAACCGCCTGTACGAGAAGGCGAATCACTGGATGGTGACGTACGGCTTCTGGTGCGTGGCTTTCTTCGCCTTTGTGCCGAACCCCGTCTTTGACGCCATCGGGTTTGCGGCGGGCGTGCTGCGCTATCCGCTGTGGAAGTTCGTGATTGCCTGCTTCCTGGGCAAGTCACTCAAGTTCCTGATGGCAGCCGAGTCGCACCTGCTCATTCACTGGACCTGCACGCTGGTGCCGCATGCCTGCGATGCGTTCCGTACGGTGTCTTCGGGCCTGTTCGGCTAACCCCACCCGCCTGCGCGTCCGCAACCCCTGTCAACCTGACGTGCCCACGCCCGGATGGGGCACCACCGACACTGTAAACGTCGTTGTCGCCGTGGGACTCC
>JBBQBU010000499.1:0-4609 GCA_038318015.1 Chloroflexota bacterium
TAACACCCTCTCCGGCACCCCACCCATGCCCGCTACCACCTAGCTCGGTCGTCCCCCCTCGTCATCCCATGACCCTGCACCACAACCGGTTGTGCTCGTTCTGGGTGCAGCCCACAACCGGCTGTTGCTAGGCAGTTACCATGTCGCACGCAATTCCTGACACGTCCTGTCAGGTGGACGCTAGTACGCTTTGTGTAGGAAGCGTACTGCACAGGGAGCAACTCCTATGACAACCTATGTACTGGTGGGCGGCGCGTGGATCGGAGCCTGGGCCTGGGCTGACGTGGCGAGTCGCCTCCGCGCACAGGGCCACGACGTGTACCCCATCACCCTGACCGGACTGGCCGACCGCGTCCACCTCGCCAGCCCGGACGTGAATCTTGAGACGCACATCGCCGACATCGTCAACACGCTGATGAGCCACGACCTCCGCGACGTGGTGCTGGCTGGGCACAGTTACGCGGGAGCGCCGATCACCGGAGCCGGCGACCGCGCAGCAGACCGCATTGCCACACTCGTGTACGTGGACACCGCACCAATCGCAGACGGCACGTCCCTGGTGGACGTGACTCCCCCCGCCGCGCAGGCGCTGATTGACCGGCGCATGGCGGAGGAGGGCGATGGCTGGCGTTGGCCGCTGCCGTCCTGGGACGAGTTCGAGAACGTCCTTGACGCGAGCCTGGCGGGCATCAGCGACGAGCAGCTTGCCACGTTTCGCGCCCGCGCGACGCCACACCCGTTCGGCACCTACTGGCAGGCGCTGCGTATCCTCCACCCAGACGCGCGGCCGCTCCCGAAGCTTGGCATCCTCAGCTCGTTCACCGAGGCGCAACTGCGCGAGTGGATCGCGGCGGGGCACCCGTGGGGCCGGGCCGTCTCTGGCCCAGAGTGGCAGTTTGTAGAACTACCGACCGGCCACTGGCCGATGTTCTCGGAGCCTGAAGCGCTGGCGCGCATCCTCCACGAAGCCGGCTCGTAGCGAGCGTCGGCTGTGCGCTGCCGGCGATCCATTTGGGCCACTGGTGGTTCCCTGATTCACGCCATTAGACCTAGTACACATCCCGCCGATGGCCCACGTGTAGGACGACAATGACCAGTCTTCTCCGGTCAGGGCGGCGGACGACGCGATAGTCGCCCACGCGCAGGCGATAACACTCATCCATGCCTCCGAGCTTCCGAACATCGCCGTGCTGAGTGGTGGCGTATCGGCGTCCCTGTGCGCGGATGCGTTCGGCGGTGTTCTGGTCAATACCGCGCAGATCACGGAGCGCCGGCGCGGACCAGACGATCTCCATCACAGCGTCAGGTCGTAGTCTGCCGTCCACTCGCCGCGCTGGTATGCCGCCTCACCCTCAGCGATTGCCGCCAACTCCTGCTGGGTGACCGGCTCGTCATCGACCGGTGCGAAGATCAGGCTGCGCTCGAACGGATCGCTGACAAGTTGCAGGAGGCGCGCCGCCTGATCGTCGTCCAGATCGTCAATCAGACGGTGCAACTCTGTCCGGGTGTTCGTACTCACGCCACCTCCCCGATGCCCGCATGAGAACCGTGAGGGCTTCCCCATCAGCAACGAGTGTGCCTGTCGTGCCATCAGCCTGCCCGAACGACAGATCTTCCGACGCCCATCCGGCTGCCAGAAGACCACGTACTTCGTGAAGAGCAGCAGTCTCACTCTCAAAGACGCCGACGAGATTTCCTGGGTGAAGTCCCCGCACTTCGTATTGCATACGGTCAGTGTACTCATCGAAGTTGTGACGACGGCTGGGTTGCAAAAGGGGGGCGGCGACTCGTCGTCACCACCCCCGAAGGTCCGCGTATCGGAACTGCCCGCGTGAACTAGCGCGCGTCACGACGAAGCACCCAGGCACCGTTCAGTCCCAGGGTGCTTGCGAGCATGGTGCCGGCCAATTCTGCCTGGCCAGCACCCGACCAGTCGCGTCCGGCTGGTCAGGCTGGCGGGGTCCAGGCGCCGCCGTCGCACCAGCGGAAGCCACACCGCTCGTAGAAGGCGCGGTGCTCGGGCCGGTAGGTGGTGGACACAACGCCGACGCCGGCCCATGCGGCTTCGGCCAGCAGTCGCCGCACCAGCGCCAACCCCAGCCCGCGCCGCTGGTGCGCCGGGTGCACGATGATGTCCTCAAGGTAGCCGTGCGACAAGGCCGGCGCCGCCACGTAGCCGAACGCGACGAGCCGCCCGTCCGCGTCACGTGCGCCGGCCCAGCACAGAAGGCGCCCGAACAGGCCGGGGTAGTCGGCGTCGGCGCGGTCCCAGCCGACGGCAGCACGCAAGGCCGGCACCTCATGCGCCAGCACTGGCAGATTGACGAGGACGCGGTCGTCAGCCTGCAACGGCGTCACCAGGGCACGCCAAACTGCCAGAAAGGTCGTGACATCCGGCTAGTTCGGCTCGCCGGTCCGGCGGCGGAATCGCTCCACCAGTTGCCCCAGCCCGGCATGCTGTGGCAACTCGAGCGGCGCGTCCATCTCCAGCACCTTCTCGGCGGCCTTGCGTGCGCGCTCGATCAACCCGACATCGTCCAGTGTCGCCACCTGCAAGTCAGGCATGCCGCTCTGGCGCACCCCAAAGTAGTCGCCGGGGCCGCGCAGCTTCAGGTCGTGCTCGGCCAGCGCAAGGCCGCTCTCTGACTCGGCCAGGACGCGCAGACGGTTCAGGCTGGTCTCGGACGCCTCCTCGGTCAGCAGCAGGCAGACCGATGGCCGCGAGCCGCGCCCGACCCGTCCCCGGAACTGGTGCAACTGGGCCAGCCCGAACCGCTCCGCCCCCTCGATCAGCATGACACTGGCGTTCGGGATGTCCACGCCGACCTCGACGACGGCCGTCGAGACCAGCACGTCATACTCGTGGTCGCGGAACTCGCGCATCACGCGGTCCTTCTCGGCGGGCCGCATCCGTCCGTGCAGCAACCCGATCCGCAGCCCCGCAAGGTCGCCGGCCTGGAGCCGCTCGTACTCGGCAGTGGCGGCGCGCGCCTCAAGGTGCGGCGAGTCCTCCACCAGCGGGCAGATCACGAACGATTGCCCGCCGCGCTCGGCCTCACGGCGAATCTTCTCGTAAGCGAGTTCGCGCTCGTGCGGCTCCAGCAAGTGGGTCTGGATCTTCTGGCGACCGGGCGGCAGTTCGCCAATCTGCGACAGGTCCAGGTCGCCGTAGATGCTCAGGGCCAACGTGCGCGGGATCGGCGTAGCGGTCATCACCAGCAAGTGCGGGTGGCCGCCCTGCTGGTCCCCGCCTTTCTCACGCAGGGCCACCCGCTGCCGCACCCCGAACCGGTGCTGCTCGTCCACCACCGCCAACCCCAGGTTCGCCAACTCCACGTTGTCCTGAATGACCGCCTGCGTGCCGACCAGAATGTCGATCTCGCCGTCCGTGATCGCCTTGTAGATGGTGCGGCGGGCAGCGGCGCGCGTGCTGCCCGTCAGCAGCCCGATACGCGGCAGACGGGCACCGGCCGCCGCCAGCGCGTCCGTCGCCCGCTCAAAGAAGGTTGTGAGCGACTGATAGTGCTGCTCTGACAGGATCTCGGTGGGGGCCATCAGGCTGCCTTGCGCGCCGTTCTGGACGGCAACGAACAGTGCGGCGGCGGCAACGGCCGTCTTGCCGGAGCCGACCTCGCCTTGCAGCAGCCGCGTCATCGGGCGCGGCCGGGCGATGTCGCCCAGGATGTCGGCCAGCGTGCGTTGCTGCCCGCCGGTGAGCGTGAACGGCTGCGCGCCGAGCAGCGCATCAAGAGCGGCCGGCGGCGCAGGCAGCGGCGGGGCTTCCACCGACTGCCACTGATGCTTGCGCTGCCCGACGACGAGCTGAATGGCGAACAGCTCGTCAAAGGCGAGGCGGCGGCGGGCCAGCTTTAAGCGTTCCGGATCATCCGGGAAGTGAATCTGCCGGAGAGCGGCACCCAGCGGCCACAGGTCGTACGACTGCCGCAGCCAGCCGGGCAGCGGGTCCGGGTCCTGGTCAGCCAGGGCATCAACCGCCCACTTGACGCGCTCCCGGACCGTGCGGTCCTGAAGCCCGGCGGTCAACGGGTAGGTCGGGACCATCCGGCGGGTGTGGACCGGCTCGGCACCGTCGGGCGGCACCCGCTCCCAGTCTGGGTTCTCGAAGTTGAGCGAGCGCCCGAACTGCGTCAGCTTGCCGCTCAGGGCGATGCGCTGCCCCTGCTGCACCGGGCTGAACCGCCCGTGTCGGAACCACGTCGCCGTCACCCGGCCCGTCTGGTCGGCCACGGTCGCAACGATCTTGTGCAGGCCGCCGCGCGGGCTTGGCGCGATATCGACCTGCTGCACGATGCCCACGACGCTGGCAATCGGCTGCATCAGCATGTCGGCGGCGCTGGTGGCCGCCGGGTACGCCTGGTACCGCGTCGGGAAGTGGCGCAGCAGGTCGCCAAAGACGTGCAGCCCGAGCTTCCCGAACAACTGCGCCTCTTTCGCCTTGATCCCCTTGATCTGGTCAAGCGGGGTGTCGGCGGCGGCGGTCACGCCTGCTGATCGCGGCGTGCGCGCGGGTGGCTCATGCCGGATACCGAGGTCGTCCGTCTCGGCGCTGACCCCCCCCCCCCCCCCCACCCCCCAACCCGCGAGCGGG
>JBBQBU010000500.1:0-4587 GCA_038318015.1 Chloroflexota bacterium
TGACGGACACCGACACCGTTAGTGCTGTCCGGGACGAAGTCACGCAGAAAGCGTTGAAGATCGTGCGCGACGCCGGCGTGACAATTGTCCCAGACGAGCGTTCGGCCATCATGCACCACAAGTTCGCTGTGCGCGACGGCGAGGAGATCTGGACTGGTTCGTGGAACCTGACGGTGGGCGACACGTACCGGCTGAACAACAACGCAGTGCGGATGCGCTCGCCTGAGTTGGCGCGCGCCTTCACCGAAGAGTTCGACACGATGTTTGTGCAGAAGAAGTTCGGGGCCGGCCGACCGCGCGGAAACGTGACGCCGCCGGTGCAGGTTGGCAGTATGCGAGTGCAGGTGCTCTTTGCGCCCGAGGATGGCGTGGCCGACAAGATTGCCGAGCGGGTCAGGCAAGCCACCAGTCAGATTCGGTTCCTGGCGTTTTCATTCACGCACGACGCCATTGGACGGGCGGTCATGGAGCGCGCGAAGAACGGCGTGGCCGTCGCCGGCGTCTTCGAGAAGACGGGGTCTGAGACGCGCTTTAGCGAAATGACACCGATGAAGGCGGCGGGTCTGGACGTGTACCAGGACGGCAACCCATACGTCCTCCATCACAAAATCTTCGTACTGGACGGCCGAACAACCGTCGTCGGCTCGTTCAACTTCAGCGACAGCGCCGACAAGGACAACGACGAGAACTGCCTGATCGTGGATGATCCGGCGTTTGCGGCGCTGTTCCTGGCCGAGACCGACAGGATGCTGGCGCTGGCGAGGAGCCCGTCCAGCGTGAAAGCCACCCCTGAACGCGCGCTGCCCCGGTAATTGGCCCCAAATCTGCTCAGGCGAGGATTGCTACCTCGAGACGGCCAGCCAGGTTTGTTCGTGGCCGGTCCACGCCGTCAGTCGGTAGCCGAGCGCCGGCAGCGTGCCGCTCATCCGAGTGCCGATGGCAAGTTCGATGGCCTCGCGCAGAGCGGCCTGCACCGCGCGCTGATCCGAGAGCAGGGCACGCGGCTCTGGCAGCGCGTCGCCAGTCGTGACGACGCGGGCGGTGAGGCGTGGCAGCCGTTCGCCGTCGCCGCTACCGTCAGCGTCAGGCTCGACGACAACCACGAGGTACGGCCCGGTCACGCGCACGGCCACAGCGTCGTCAGTCGGCGGCGGGTCTAGCTCGCCGTCGCCAACGCCGACCGTGCGACCACCGGCTATCCGCCACTCGTGGGATGGGGCTGGTGGCGCGGCGGGCACCGAGCGCCCGTCCTTGAGGTCGAGGGCTACCGATGGCGCAAGGTGAACGTGCCAGGTCATGCGGTCGGCATGGGCCGGCGGCGTGAGCACCAGTACGGACCAGCCGGCCGGCGCTCGTTCGGCCACTACGCGCAGCAGCAACGAGCGGACGGCGCTGCTCTGCTCGTGGGGCGTGCTGGTCGGTGGCGGCGCTGCCGGCCGCCGGCGCTCGGCTTTGGCTGCTGCCTCGGCGCTGGCCGCACCAGACCCGGGCAGATTGTTCCAGCGGTCGGCTGCCATAGCTGCGGCTGCTTCGGGACTGCGAAAGCACCGGCGCAGGTAGACCAGACCGATGATCGCCGCGAACACCAGCAGCCCGATCACAAAGGACCACCATTGGATGTCCGGGTTGCTCATGTGCGGCTCGCTCCCCCTGCTTGCGCCCGCAGTTCTGCGGCAGCGCCTGAGTGCTCGGCGCGTGCCGCCTGAATCGCCGGCGCGTACCGGTTCGCGTGGTAGCATACGTCCGAAACCGACCCGGCCGCCGCATTCTGCCGCGCAGGCTGGCCCGAGCCGACGGAGCGAGCGCCATTCGAGAGCCGACATGTCGATGATGAAGGGCGCGCACGTCCCCGAGTCGGGATCATCAGCCAGTGCGGCCGAGCAGCCGGCGCGCAAGATTGGGTGGGGCGGGCGCATCGGCCTGCTGGCGTTCGGGCTGCTGGTGGGGCTGGTGGCCGTTGAGTTGACGCTCCGGTTGCTCGGGCCGCGCCTGCCGCTGGTGCACAGCCTGACCAGCATCGCCACCTTCCAGACGTACCACCCGATCTATGGCTTCTTCCACCGGCCGGGGGCGGCCGGCTGGATCGAGACGCCCGAGTACACGTCGTACGTCAGCTTCAATGCGCGCGGCCTCCGCGAACGTGAGATCGAGCCTGCCAAGCCGGCCGGCATGTACCGCGTGCTGGTGCTCGGGGACTCGTTCGTGGAAGGCGCGCAGGTGCCCGCCGAGGATACGGTGACGCGGCGTCTGGAAACGCTGCTGGCGGCGCAGATGCCCGGCCGCCCGGTTCAGGTCATCAACGCCGGAAACGCCGGCTTCGGCACGGCGCAGGAGTTGCTGTACCTGGAACACGAGGGCGCGGCCTACACCCCGGACCTTGTCGTCCTCGTCTACTTCATCGACAACGACCTGCCAGACAACGGCTACCGTGTCGCGCGCGAGCGCAAACTCGACACTACGCGCCGGCCCTTCTTTGTGCCGGACGGCAAGGGCGGCATCGTGTTGCGGCCCGGCGCCGCTGCGCCGGACGATCAGTTTGCAGGCACGCGCCGGCTGCTGCGCCGGACGGTCAGCTACAATTTGTTCGAGAACTTCGTGCTGTGGCACGAGGCGCGCGAGCAGGAGCAGGCCCAGATTGGCAAGAACCGCCCGACCTACCTCGTGGACCCGCCAGACGAGTGGGACGAGGCATGGATCGTGACGGAGCAGTTGCTCGGTCAGGTCCAGGCGCGGAGCCGCGACCTGGGAGCGGAGTTTGTGGCCGTCGCGGCACCGTCGTACTTCCAGGTTAACGACGATGCATGGCGCTGGCTGGTGGGCGGCGACACCCGCGAGCGCAATCGGTACGAGGTCGATGCGCCGAACCGGCGGCTGGCGCAGATCGCAGAACGGCAGCAGTTCCGGCTCCTGGACCTTTTGCCCGCGACCCGACCGGCCGAGGATGCCGGCGGCGGGCTCTACTTTCCCGCCGACGGCCACTGGACCAGCGCCGGCCACGCCTTCGCCGCCCAGCAGATTGCGGACTACCTCGCGAGTGCCGGCGTCACACCCCGCCCCTGACCTTTCTGGTTCTGGTGCTGGCCGCTCCAGGCCAGCGCCACCAGTGATGCGCCGTAGACCGCCAGCAGGCAGATCAGCAGTTGGCCGCCAGAGCCTCGGAACGGCTCGACGTACTCGGTACTCACCAGTATCGCCGTGGCAACGAGAAGTGCCACGAGGGCCAGCGCCGGCACGACACGCCGCCGTCGGCTCAAGCGCGCCGCTTCCTCGGCATCGTCGTTGGCCTCATCAGCTCTGGTGCCTTCAGAGGCCGAGTCCGCGCCTGCCCCGGCCGGCACCCAGTCATTCGCGGTTTCCTCCTTGACGGCGTCGTCGGGGTCCGCGTCAGGTGCCGGTGCGGGACGGCTCGTGACGATGGCGCGTCCCAACTGCACCGTCAGGATCGCCACCGGCATCACCAGCACTACATAATAGTGCGGCCAGACGATGGGCGTCACCAGCAGCGTCAGGGCGGTGAGCGTCGCTACCTCGAGGTCGCCGCGCGGATCGTCGCGGGCCAGTGGTGGGGCCAGCAGCAATCCGATCAGCCGGCGCGCCAACGACGGGCGTGCGTCATGTAGATCACCCGTAGCGTCGTCATCGCGGGCACGGGCCACCGCCAGCGCCGCTAGTGTCAGGAAGGCACCGCTCGCCATCCAGAGCAACATCGACGCGTACGGCACCGGAAAGCGCGGGCGCGGCCGCCAGTCGCTTGGGCCGAAGATGCGGGTGAAGTACCCTCGGACCGAGGCGTTGTCGGGATAGCCGGGCCAGACGCCCGCGTGTGAGGGGTAGTTGACGGTGGCCCACAGCCAGGTGCCCTCCAGCCCCGCCAGCCCGACCCCGACAACTGACAGCACCGCCACGGTTGCGCCGGCGCTGACGACGAGCCGCCAGTCGCGCCGCCAGGCGTAGTAGAGAAAGAATAGGCCCGGTATCGGCTTGAGGGCGAAGGCGATCCCGAGCAGCACCCCGGCCAGCGTCGAGCGCCCACCGCGCCGCGCCGCCCAGCAGCCGACCATGCCGGCTGCCACGACCACGTTGAGCTGGCCCTCCTCGAAGCACTCGCGGATGGCGGGCAGGGTGATGAGCGCCAACGCACCGAGCAGCCCCGCCATGCCGGCGCGCGGCATCCCGAGCGCCCGCAGCGTCAGCCAGCAGATTGACCACAGCGCCAGCAGGCTCACGGTGCCCCACGCCAGGAATGCGCCGGGGTAGGCCCAGAGCTTCGCGAACGGCAGCAGCCAGACCAACAGGGGCAGCGATGACGGCGCGTGGAAGCTGTACAGCGGCCCGCGATGAGGCGGCCCACCGAACAACTGTTGGGTTACGTCGTTGTACGGCTCGTACGGGTTGCGCCCGGCCCCAATCTTGACGACGGCCGCGTAGTCCTGCACGAAGTCCCGGCCACCGCTCATGCCCTCTTCCCAGGCAGCCACCAGCAGCCACAGCCCCGCCAATGCCAGGAACGTGAGGCCCAGCCAGACCAGGGCCGACGATACCGGGTTCCCCGCGCGTGTTTCCATGTGGCGGATGGTACTTTAACGC
>JBBQBU010000501.1:0-4586 GCA_038318015.1 Chloroflexota bacterium
CGCGTCCCGAGGAACGTGCCGTGGCCCGCCCGCACCAGGCTGGTAAGCTCGGCCAATGACTCGTGGTGCGGGTAGGCCGGCGGCAGCACCGTGCCCTCGGGGACGGTGGCCGACACCAGCGCGCGATCCGCTGCGGGAGCCGGCTGCGGGATAGTTGGCGGGCTGGCCGGTGGCGCAACCGGCAGCGGCGGGGCGGCAGGCTGAGCGGTCTGTGGCGCGACGCTGGCGGCTGCGGCGGCCGGTCTGGCTTCTGGCTGGCTGATACGGCCTCCTGTGGCAGCGCCGGCGAAGACGGCCGCCTCGGGCTTGTCTTGTGCTGGGGGCACGCTGGGGGGGGCGACTGACTGCGGCGTGATGGGCTGCGGCTGCGGTGCCGACACCGTGGATACCGCAGGTTGTGCGGGTGGGGCAGGCCGCTGGGGTGCGGCACGTGCGCGCAAGGCGCTTCGGAACCGCTCCTGCTGCTCCGGCGCGGTGATCGTTGCGCGCAAGTCTGGCGCGCCCACGGTGATCCTCACCCGGCGCTCCGGGGCCGCAATGGTCGCCGTTGCGGCTGCGCCAGCCGGGCCGAACAGCGCGTCGAGGTTCAGCGGCGTGCCGTGGGCCAGCAGGCGGGCCGCCAGCCGGAACAGCAGCCGGTCGTCGTCCACGCCCTTGCGGTTCAGCGAGCAGGCGAGGTGCGGCCGGTCGCCCAGCGTCTCGCTGATCCAACCGGTGCAGGTACTCCCTGGCCCCAACTCGATGAAGATGCGGGCACCGTCGGCGTACGCCCGTTCGGCCAGTCTCGGGAAGTCCAGCGTCATGCACTGGAGGTCGGAGATGGCGTGCGCGATGGCCTCGGAGTCGAGCGGCATCGGGTCCATCGTCGCGGCGGTGTAGCAGGGGATTGTCACCGAGGCATCGACCGGCTGCCGGTGCAGCGTCATCAGCGCCTCGTATTCCACGCGCGCGGCCTCGGTGTGGGCGACGGTGCTGACGGCCAGGCGCAAGTGGTGGCACCCCAGCGCCGTGATGACGCGCTGGCAGGTGGCAGGGTCGCCGGCAATGACGACCTCGCCGGGCGTGTCGATGATGGCGAGGAACGCCAGTGGCTCGGCGGCCTGCACCCCCCGGACGGCGGCCACCGGCGCTTTGAGCAGGTACGTGCCCCACGGGTCGGCAGGGTCGAACGCATGGCCCTGCGCCGTGAAGTAGGCGCGGGCAGCCTCAATCGGCCCGACGATGGTGGTCGTGAACAGGGTGGAGGCGTTCAGCGTCTGGCTGCTGCGCTCGCACTCCGGCCAGACGCCGAGCGCCAGCAGCATCGTACTCTCGCCGGTGCTGTAGCCGAACGCCGAGGCCGGTGTGATGCCAAGCTGCTGCCGTAGGAGCGCCGTCGCCAGCACGCCGAAGCTGATCGCGGATTCGAGCAGGCCGGTCGGCTTCTCGCGCAGGCGGGCCTCGGCGGCGGCGGTGCGCTCCCGCGAGAGCGGCCCCGGCGCGGCGGGATACAGCAACGCGGCGCGCAACGGCCAGGCCAGATCAGGCACCCGGTCACTGAGGGCGTCGTGCAGCTCCGGCACCAACTCGAAGAGGCCGCGCCCCAGCCCGACGTAGGCGTTGTAGCCGCCAGGGTAGACGAAGGCGACCGGCGCATCCGGCCCGAGCGGGCGGGGGGTGTAGTAGCTGCCGCGCCGGCTCTCCCAGGCCGTGCCACGCTCGGCGGCTCGCGGCAGGGCGGCACGGGCCTGCCGTAGCTCGTCCAGCAGTTCGGTGCGCCCCCGCCCGACCAGCACCAGGACGGCCGGCCGCTGCTGCGTCGCCGCGCGGAACGCCGTAGCCTGCCGCTGCACCAGCGCGGCCGGTGCGACTCCGGCCTGCAACTCGCCCTCCATCTGCGCAGCCAGCGCAAGCAGGCCGTCGAGGTCGGCAGCGGCCAGCGGCAGCAGCGCGAGATCGGTGCGCTCCACCAGTGCGGGCCTGGATGCTCGGTGGGCAGCCCCAGCCGCCTGTGCCGGCGCTTCGGACAACAGGACGTGCGCTGCGCCGCCGTCCGTGCCCACCAAGGCCAGCGCGGCCCGCCGCATGTCCTGGCCCGGTGGCAGCATCCACGGGCGCGGCTCGGCGCTCAGTTCGGCAACCCCGGCGGCGGCCAGTTCCGCAACCGGGCCGTGCGGATCAGGCACACCCGGCAGCGTCCGCTGCCAGAGCGCGAGCGTCAGGGTGAGCAGGCTCGCCATGCCGGCTGCCACGCCAGCGCAGCCGGCCGTCTCGCTGGTGGCGGCCAGCGCCAGCGGCTTCGGGCGATGCTCGGTGGCGTACAGGCCGTGCAGCGCGGCCAGATTCGCGGCCGAGGCCGGCGCGGCACTGTCGCGGCTCAGTTCGAGCAGGCCGACCGTCTGGGGCATGACGCCAGCCTGTGCCAGCGCCGCCCGACCCGCCGCCGCGACGGCAGCCTCCGCAGCCGTGCCGCTCGCCGCGTCCTGCCGCCTGATCGCCACGGCGTCAATCTGGGCGTAGATGCGGTCGCCGTCCGTCTGGGCCTGTGTGCGCGCCTTCAGCACCACCGCGCCGGCGCCTTCGCCGGGCTGCCACGCGCCGGACTCGATGCCGTGCAGGGCGGCTAGCCGCTGCTGCAACAGGACTGCCTCCGCGCCACCAGCTAGATCGACCGCCGCCACGACGACCGCGTCCACGTCGCCGCCGGCCAGCAACAGGTCCGCGACCTCCAGCGACCGCGCCACCGAGCAGGCACCGTCCGACACGGTGAAGGCCGGCCCGGTGAAGTCCCACAGCGCGGACACCCGCGTTGCCATGATGTTGCCGATGAAGCTGACATACTGGTTGACGCCGGCGACGCCGTGTACGCTGTCCTTCGCGAGCCGTTCCAGCGCCGCGAGCTCATCCGGCGGCAGCGCGAGGCCGGCCGCCGCCAGCGCCGCCGGCAACTGCCACGCGAGATCAAGCCGGCCCCGGTACTGATGCAGCGCCAGATCGGTGCCCATCGCCGCGACCACCGCGACGTTCGCCCCTTCCGACAGGCCGGCGTCGCGGATGGCGGCGTCGGCCACGGTCAGCAGCAAGAGTTGCTGCGGGATCGGGCGGTCCTCGTCGGAGAGGGGCGTGCGGAGCCGGCGCGGATCGACCTCGAACGACTCCACGTAGGCACCAGCCGGCGCGGGATCGGCCGGCCAGTTGCCGCCGGTGCCGCTAAGGCCACCCCAACGAGCAGGCGGCGGCGGGCTGTCGGCGTTGGTCCCTCGGCTGACGGCGTGCCAAAAGGCCGGCCAGTCCGTCCACGGCCCGACGTGCGCGCCGACCCCAACGATGGCGAGCGGCTGGAACGACGGCGGCTCGGACGGCGCGTGCGAATCGAGCACAGCGTCAGGCGTGTGCCGGGCGGCGGGCATCGGCGCGTCAGCCGGTGCGGGCGCTGCGTTCGCCGCCGGCGCTTCCAGCACGAGGTGGGCGTTGGTGCCGCCGAAGCCAAACGCGCTCACGCCGGCGCGGCGCGGCCCATCACTGCCTGCGCTCGCGCTCTCGGGCCACGGCGTCGGCCGGCTCACCGTGCCGGCCCCGCCGAGCGTGCCACCCGGTGCCGCCATCGGCTGCTCGATGCCGCGCGTCGCCGGAATGACGCCTTCGCGCAGGCTCAGAACCGACTTGATGACGCCGGGCACGCCGGCTGCCGTCAGCAGGTGCCCCAGATTTGACTTGACCGACCCGACCAGCGGCGCGGCGTTGTGTGCGCCGAAGAACTGTTCCAGCGACGCCAGTTCGGTCGCGTCGCCAAGCGGCGTGCCGGTGGCGTGGCACTCGACGTACCGAACTGTCTCCGGCCCGACGCCGGCCCGGCTGTACGCCCGCTCGAAGGCGAGTTGCTGCCCGCGCGGGTTCGGGGCCAGCGGGTGGCGGCCCCGCCCGTCGTTCGAGAGGCCCGTGCCGAGGATAGTCGCGTAGATGCGGTCGCCGTCGCGGAGGGCGTCGGCCTCGCGCTTCAGCAAGAAGAGGCCGGCCCCCTCACCGGAGATCAGGCCGCCGGACGACTGGTCGAGCGGGCGGCTGGCACCGTCCGGGTCAGGGTACGCGTTGAAGATCGAGAAGCCGGTCATGATCGTGAGCGGGTCGGCACCGCTGACGGCGCCGGCCAGCATCATGTCGGCGCGCCCGGCCCGCAAGTACCGCGCGGCCAACTCCAGCGCGTACAGCGTGGAGGCGCAGGCCGCGTCCAGGCTGAGGGTCGGCCCGCCCAGCCCGAGGGCGCGGGCCACCAGCGCGCTCGTCTTGCCGCCCAGTTCGCCGTCTTCAAGGGCGCTGCCGGCCATGCCCGGCACATCCGGCAGGCTCGGCAGCGTCAGCGGCTGCACCCCGAGCAGTTCGCCCAGGGCCGCACCCACGGCTTCGCTGTAGAGCGGCCCGAACAGTCGCGCCGAGCGCCGCGTCGGGAACGACAGGCTGCCGAGCACCAGCCCGCACCGGCTGAGCGCATGAGCGGCAATGCCGGTGCTGCTGGGGTCGCCGTCCCTCTCGCTGCTGCCCGCGCCGAAGTACCCGCCGTCCGCCAGCGCCTGCCGCCCGACCTCCAGCGACCACGCCTCTTGCGCGTC
>JBBQBU010000502.1:0-4583 GCA_038318015.1 Chloroflexota bacterium
CGCTTGCGGTACGCCGCCAGCACTGTCGCTTCGACCTCGGCCATGCGCGTGCTCAGGACGAGGTGGCGGTAGATGCCCCCACCCTGGAGATCGACGACGGCCAGCCCAGACGGCACCTCGGGGATGCCTCCCGCCAGTTCGCGGGCATCCAGCCGCTCCGGCTTCAGCGCCGACAGCACCGACGCGTCGGCCAGAAACAGCCAGGACGGGAACCGCGCCTCTTCCAGCACGACATGGCTCGTGCCGCCGTCCGGATCGGGCAGCCGGCGCCAGATGCGCGCTCGGCCGTCGCGCCCCGCGCTGACCGACACGATGCCGGGCGTGTCGTCCCGGCCGAACAGGAGGCGGCGGGCATCGACGGCAGATTCGGCGGCGGCACCGGCAGCATCCGCAACTGAGGGCGTGAGGTCAGGCTGTAGAAGGGACATAGGGGAATGGTACAGCCGAATCAGGACAGCGTGCGCCCGAATTGGGTGCCGATTCCGCGCCGTGCCGTCCCCCGCGCTCGTGCAAGACACCTGCGTCGGGGTGCCGGGGGAGCGATTCTGGAGCGTGGCGGCATGTGCCGGGCGTTCCCTGATGCGGTCGAGGTTGAGGCAAGGCCGTGGTGGCCGGGCAACGGGAAAGGGCGCTTCCCTGGTAGGGGAAGCGCCCTGATGCAACGTGTGTATAGGTCAGTCGGCGCAGGGCCGTCGAAGGGGATCAGCCTTCCAGGTACTCCGCCAGCCGCGACCGGATGTCGGTCCGCCGCAGCTTCCGTAGCGCCTCAGCCTCGATCTGCCGGACGCGCTCGCGGCTGATGCCAAGCTCCTGGCCGATGTCGCCAAGTGCCTGCGCCTCGCCGCCGCCCAGCCCGAACCGCAGCCGCAACACGGCCTGCTCGCGCTCGGTCAGGGCGGCCCCCAACGCGTCGTCAAGCCGCCGCGCCAGGTCGGACCGCTCGGCTGCCGCCTGGAGGTCGGTGGCCTCCTGATCTGGCACAAGGTCGCCAACTGACGTTTCGCCGTCCTCGCCAACCGGCGTCTCAAGCGAGATCGGCAGCTTGGCCGCCCGCAACGTCTCCTCGACGCGTGCGACCGGCAGCTCCAGATACTCCGCAACCTCGACCAGCGAAGGCTCGCGCCCCAGCCGGCTGGCAAGCTCGCGCTGTGCCCGGGCGATGCCCGACAGGAACTCGCCGACATGCACTGGCAGCCGGATGGTCCGCGCCTGCTCGGCTACGGCGCGGCTCACCGACTGGCGAATCCACCAGTAGGCGTACGTCGAGAACCGGAAGCCCTTCCGCCAGTCGTACTTGTCAACCGCCCGGTCAAGGCCCAGGTTGCCCTCCTGCACGAGGTCGAGGAACGGGAGACCCCGGCCAATGTACTTGCGGGCGACCGACACGACGAGCCGCAGGTTGCACTCGACCAGCCGACGCCGGGTCCAGGCACCGTCAGCCGCCACCTTCTCAAGCTCCATGCGGCGCTCAAGGGTCAGCGGCTCCCGGACGGGCGCTTCTGCTTCGGCATCAGCATCGGCGGCCTCAACCACCGGAGCGTCAGCCGCGCGCAGCTCTTCCCGAGCCGCCCGCCCATGCTCATTGCGCTGGGCGAAGTCGATTTCCTCCTGCGGGGTGAGCAGGGGGTTCCGAGCGACTTCGCGCAGGTAGAGAGCGGCCGCACTGAGGTCTTCAGGCGTGCCGGCGAGCATGTCTTCCTGGTGCTGCTCACGCTCGGTGGTTGCGGCAATCTCAGCCTCGGTTGCCGCCGCCTCAAGCTGCA
This sequence comes from Chloroflexota bacterium, assembly GCA_038318015.1. Lineage (GTDB taxonomy): Bacteria > Chloroflexota > UBA6077 > UBA6077 > JACCZL01 > JADZEM01. The sequence continues at coordinate 1,764 of JBBQBU010000502.1, forward strand.
GGTCGATATCGTAGTCCAGATTGATAGCCATCTCGTTCCTCCTGCCCCCCACACGCCACTTCTGTCTCCCTGGGGAGGGCCACGAAAAAGCCGCTCGATGGGGTGTTCGAGCGGCCGGCGGGGCGCGAGACCCGATCCAGTCAGTTTCCTGACTGGGCCTCCCGCGCACCGGCCGTGGAATCGTCCTGCTGCTCGACCTTGAGCCGCGTCATACTTGCATCCGAGTGCGAACTGTGAGTAGGTGCCTTCCGCCGGGGGCCGCAAAAAAGTGCCCGTGAGCCTGGCTCAACGGGCACCGCCATCATAGCAGTGACCGATTTCCAGGTCAAGCACATCTCGTCGTGGCTTTCACGCCGATCCCTGACGGTTGCTCCTCCTTCCAGAGCTATCGGACGGTGGTGAAGCCCACTGGCCGTTGCCTGCTTCACCTGACGCGCGCTGGCGTCCTAATCGTCATATTCGTTTCTCTCAACGGTATTAACACTCTGCGGTCGCGTTTATTCCGTTCTGTTCGCCCGATGCTGACGTCCCTGACTCGGAGTGAAAGGACGGCTCTGAGCGGGCAGTAAGGCCACCAGCGTAGTTGCTCTGGGCATCATAGTTGCGTCCCGTCACGGCACAGTGCGTGCCAGGGTTGAGCAAGCGGCTGTGGGACAGCCGCTGCGGCGTGATTCCCATGCCCGAAACTCCCTCATGCGACGGTGATTGCCACCTGCCGTTGCCCATAGATCACGTCAATTCGTAGGCTGTAGCCCCGCCGTTGCCTCATCGGACGCGCGCGACGACCGTGCGGTTCCAATTCCGCAGACGGCACGGCCTAGGCGTGATCTGCCCCCAGCGAGCCACCCGTGTCACCAGCGTCCCTCGCGTTTCTGCGAGATAAAGCGTTACTCTCGTGAACGCACGCAAGACGCTGAGGGTGACATATGTCTAGGAGCTGGCTGCACGGAACAAACACGGGCGCGCGATACGTCGCGTCTGGACGCTTCATCGTGGCTGAATTCCACGCCTGCCGTCATGGCGTTACGCTGCGACGCACGACTGTCTCGCCGTTGTCGCAGCGCGACCACCGATTGGGGCCGTGGAATGGCAGCCTACAGCCCGGGCTACCGCACGCTTCGCTGGCCTAGCTCGAGCCGAGCGGCCAGGAGCCGAGCACCTTCACGAAGACGGTGAACTCTTCCAGGGCGGCCAGCGCCTCTTGCACGCCCGGCTCGCTGGCGTGGGCGCGCAGCTCGAAGAAGAACACGTAGTCCCAGGTGCGGCCGGGGTCCAGGTTCCGCGCCGGCCGCGACTGAATCGAGCTAATGCTGATGTCCCGGCTGGCGAACACTTCGGCCACGTTCCGGAGGGTGCCCGCGCGGTCGTGGATGCTGAACACGATGGCCGTCTTGTCGTTGCCGGTTGGGCGCTCGCTCATGTGCGGCCCGACTATCCAGAAACGGGTGTAGTTGTTTGCGCTGTCCTGAATGTTCTCGGCCAGGATGTCTAGTCCGTACTCCTGGGCTGCCAGTCGCGGGGCGATGGCTGCCGCTCCCGCTTCCTGGCTGGCCCGCTCGGCGGCAAGGCCATTGCTGGCCAGGGCCACCACGTTCCGACCCGGCAGGTGCTGCGCGACCCACTGCTTCGACTGCCCGATGGCCTGGATGTGCGAGTAGACCGTGGTGATCTCGGCCATCGGCGACCGCGAGTGCAGGCACAGCGAGATCGGCAAGATGACCTCATCGCAGATCTGGAGCCGCGTCTGCAGCATCCGATCCTGGCTCTCAAGCACCGGCCCGGTTGACGAGTTCTCGATGGGGATGACGCCGAAGTCGGCGTTGCCGCGCTCAACCTCGGTGATGATGTCCGGGTTGGTCGGCGTCGCCACGTAGACGGACGAGTTCCCGAACCGTTGCAAGGCGGCCTGGTGCCCGAACGTGGCGCGGGGCCCCAGGAAGGCGATCCGTGGGGGGCGCTGCATGTCCCGCGAGGCCGACAGGATCTCGCGGTAGATGGCGCGCAGGTGGTCGAAGCGCATCCGGCTTCCGACCATAGTGCCCAGCCGTTCCAGAATCTCGGCCTCGCGGGCCGGCGCGAAAACGGCACCGCCCTGGCTGCTCTTTCGTCGGCCGACCTCGCGTGATATCTCGGACCGTTGCATCAGCAACTCGACGATCTGCTGGTCAAGATCGTCCAGTTTCAGCCGAAGATCGGAGAGGTCGACGCTGCCCTCATGCTGCATCACGAGCGTGACGATAGCGGACCGGCCGTGTGCTCGGCTACCTCAGCGGCTGGTCGAATTCGCCGCGTGGTGTGCCAGGTGGTGCGGTTGTGGTGGAAGAGTGCGAGCGGCCGAATGGAGCCGGTGAGGGAGGGGGCGAGCGGCTGCGTGGGGCCGGGCGAGCGCGTTAGCGGCGGCGGCGACGCTTCGGCTGGATCTGCCGGGGGATGCGAACGGCGACCGTCTTGCGCTCTGGCGACTGCTCGCGTAGATGGCTGCCGTACAGCGCCAGGACGATGCCCGCCAGCGCGACGGTGAACAGCCCAGCGACCAGCAGGATGTTGTGCTCCGCCGAACCCTGCATGACATCCCACATGCCGAACCACGGGGTAAGTAAGGGTGCTGAGCCGAGTGTTGCCGGCATGAGAGCCTCCAGACGCGCTGTGTTATCGCCGTCTGCGTGACGACGGGACCCTCAGGTACAGCGCCTCACCTGGGAAAACGCACCCGGCCGCGACAGAGTGACGGCATAGCGGCGACAGCGGCTGCCAATCTGTCGCGTTCTCTCAGGTCGATGGCGTTGCACTAACGCGCGCGGCCACCCGAATACCGCGCCC
>JBBQBU010000503.1:0-4564 GCA_038318015.1 Chloroflexota bacterium
CACTTTCTGTTTCATGTGCTGCAGGCGCCGTTCACCGCTGGCGACTTGCGCGTCGCGGCCAAGATGGCGGCGGTCCTGTTTGCGGTCATCGGGTTGTACACGACCTACCAGTTTCTTGCCCGCTTTCAGGTCCGCTACGCCCACCTCTGGATCGCCGTGCTGCTGGCGTCATCGCCCATCTTCCTGTGGCGGCAATCGATGGCCCGCACGCAGTCGCTGTCGCTGCTGCTGATCGTCCTCGGGCTGTGGGCGCTGTTCGCCCGCCGGCCGTTGCTGCTGGTGCCGGTCGGCTTCCTGGCGGCGTGGCTGTTCAACGGGTTCTTCTTCGTACTGGGCGCGCCGCTGGCGGCTGTGCTGGTGAGCCTGGGTGGCATGGTGCTGCGCCGGTGGTGGCTGCGGGCACCGGCCGACGAACGGACAGAGGATGCGGCGCGGGCAGACGCGTTGGCCGTGGCTGCGGTGGCAGCAGACGAGGCGGACGAGGCGACTGCCCCCGCGCCCGTAGCAGCACGACCGGCCGCGCAGGCTGAACCGACCGAGCCTCCGCTGCGGTTCGCGCTGGTCGCCCTCGGCTGTACGCTGCTCGGTCTCGGCCTCGGGCTGCTGCTGCACCCGTACTTCCCGCGCAACGTCGAATTTGCCTTCTTCCACCTGCTGCCAAAAGCCGTGCCCGCCGAGCAGGCCAGCGTGACCGTGGGACAAGAGTGGTACCCCTACTCGGTGAGCGGCTACATCACCCGCGTCGGGCCAACCCTGACGCTGACGCTCCTGGGACTCGTGCCGCCGGCGTTGATGATGCTGCGCCGCCAGTGGCCGGACTGGCGCACGCTGGTGCTGGGCATCCTGGCGCTCGGGTTCCTGGCCATGGTCACGGCCTCTCAGCGCATCATCGAGTACTTCCCGGCGTTCGGTGTAATGTTCTGCGCCTGGAGTTGGTCGCATGCGCCGGGCACCTGGGCGACGCTGGCCGGGCTGATCCGGCTGCGCCCATCCGAGCGTCGCGACCGCGTCACCGGCCGGCTGACGGTGGCCGCCCCCTGGGTAGTGGCGCTCATCGTCGCGCCGTTCATCACGACCAGCATCCTGGTTGCCTCTCGGCAAGCCGGCGAGGGCGTCTCCTGGAGCACCTACCGCGACGGTGCGCTCTGGCTGGCCGCCAACACCCCGGCCGGCTCGCGCGTCTTCACGACTGGCTGGGACGACTTCCCGCACATGTTCTTCTGGAACACCCACAACGTCTACCTTGCGGGGCTGGACCCGACGTACTCGTCACTGGAAGACCCTGCAACCTGGGAAGTGTGGCGGTCGATCACCCAGGGGCGGACGCGTGCACCGTCCGGGCCACTTCGTCAGCGTTTCGGAGCATCCTACGTGCTGACGGATTTGCAGCACGAGCGCTTCCTGCAAATGGCAGCCTCTGACCCCGGTCTTGAAGAGGTGTTCCGCACGAAGACCGTTGTCATCTATCGCGTGCGCGGTGGCTGACCAGGGGCCAGCCGTGGGGGCCGTCGCCCGCACACCGGACGACGCTGTCGCTGACCTGCCGCCGGACGGTGGGCGGGGCGTCGCGCCCGGCTGGGCGCGTCTGCCGCTGGGTCTGGGAGTGCTCGGGGTAGGGCTGGCCGCGCTGCTGGCACCCACCACGCCGCTGCCGCTGCCCCTCGAAGCGCGGTGGGTCGGCGCGTTCCTGCTGTTCGTGCTGCTGCCGGGCTACCTGCTCGTGCGCGTCCTGCTGCCGGGCCGCTCCATCTGTCGGCTGGATACGATGCTGCTAGCAGTGGGGGCCGGCTACAGCGTCGCCATCCTGCTGGGGCTGGCGCTGCACACGCTCTTCCGCCCGATAGCACCGTGGCAGATCGCCGTGGGTGGCGGGCTGCTGGTGGTGGCCCTGGCGTTGGCAGCAGCCCGCCGAAACGCCGGCGCGCTGCCTGAGCACAGCGCACCGGTGCCAGCCGGCACCACGGGCAGCCGGCTACGGGGCTGGCTGCTGGCGTGTTGGCCGGTGCTGCTGGTGCTGGCCGTCGCCGCGCCGCTGCGCCTCGCAGACCTCGGCTGGAGCGAGTTCCAGGGCGACGAGGCCCGCGTAATGCTCCGGGCGATGGCCGCGCTACAAGGGGCAGACGGCGCGCTGGCTGCCCACCGCAAGGTACCCGGCGAGATCCTGCTGGCGTACCTGTTCGCTGGCAGCCTCGGACAGATCGTTGAGCAGGTGGCCCGGCTGCCGTACGCACTATCCGGCGTTGGGGCGGTGCTGGCGTTCTACAGCCTCGCGCGGAAGCTGCTGGGGCCGCTTGCGGCGTTGATTGCCGGCCTGCTGCTGGCCGTCAACGGCTACTTCGTGGCTTTCGGGCGCATCCTCCAATACGACAGCCTCGCGTTCTTCCTGGGCATCACCGGGCTGCTCTGCTGCTGGCAGTTCGGCCGGGGCAGCGGCGCGGCGCACGACGACGACACGCCCGCATCGGGCAGATCCGGTGGCAACCTCACGTCAGCCGTACCGGACGACGCGGCATCACGCCCCCTCACACTGTCGCAGGCGGTCCCCTGGGCGATCCTCGGGGCGCTGCTGCTCTCTGGGGCCGCGCTGGTGGCCCTCGGCGCGATCTTCCTGGTGCTCCCGGCCCTGTTGCTGGCCTGGCCGGGCCTGATGCAGATGGTGCGCCGCCGATCCTGGCGAGTGTTCGTCGCCTGGGGTTGGCCGGTGCTACCGGGCGCGCTGGCGGCGGCGCTGGTATTCGGCGGCGGGGGCAGCGGCGGCGCGGCCGAAGGTCCGACCGGCGTGTGGTCGTACCTGGGGCCGCGCTTCGGTGGGGGTGCACCGTACTGGAACGGCGCGGACTTACTCGTGTCCGCGAACCACTACCTGTCGTCGCCGTACCTGCTGGTGATGATGCTCTGTGGGCTGTTTGCCCTGGTGATGGGCCTGATCAGCGTGGCGATGGCCGCGCCGGGCCGCGACAGCATGGCCCGCATCAGTCTCGCCGTCGTGTTTGCCGCGTTGAGTTGGAGCAATCCGCGCGTGGCCCTGGCGATCGGGGCGGCGTTGGCGGTTGCGCTCGTCATCCAGGCACCAGCCCGGCTGCTGGCGCACAACCTCGGGCCACCGCTCGGCATGCGCGTCGCGCTGCTCTGGGCGGCCGGGCCACTGTTCGTGCATCTCTTCCTGATTCGGGTGCCCGGTACGCACTTCCGCGAGGCATTTCCCGGCCTGATCCTCATTGCCGTGGGGCTGGCAGTACCGATGTTGGCGCATCCACGCGTGCGAATGCTCCTGAGCGGACTATGTGCATTACTGATTATCGGCTCGGGGCAGTATGCCTGGGTGACGCTCGTCCAGCGGATCCCTGAGTACCAGATCATCTACCCGGCGAACCGACACGTGCTTGACTGGTCTGGCCGAGACGGGCGCGGCCTCGGTGGTGTCTTCGGGGCCGTCCATCGGCACGGCTGGAAGGCGCTGGGAGTATTGATGGCTGACGGCACCCTGCCAGGGAGCTACGCCACCAACGAAAGCCCGGCCATTGCGGCATGGTACATCCGCCAGCCGCAGGGCTGTGACGGCTCGCTGGACCTCGTCTTCCGCGCGCCCAAGACCCCGCAAGACCGTAACCTGTCAGTCCCCGTCCCGTTACCGTCGTCGTTCCAGACGCGCGGCCAGGTACGCGTGGACGGGCGCGTCACCATCGCCGTGCAGCAGCCGCTGACCGTCACGACACGGATTGGCGACATCAGGGCCGAAGGGCCGGATCAGCGCTTTGACCGGGAACTGGCCTCAGTCTGGCGGCCCGTCGGCGAACTGTATCGGGCCGATCTCGGCGCGGCAGCCGCCCGTCGCGACTGTCCGCCGCGCGGCTAGAGTCATCTGCGTTTCCTTAAAGTTTCTTGAACGTTAAGGATGGCGACCCGTCCGGGCTACATTTCCGTCCCCTGGTTGTGACATCCTCGTGATGCGAATTCCCTCGCCACAGCATGGCGCTGCCAGCGACAATCGCGGGCCACGCGCTTTGTACTGAACAGAAGGCCGCTTGCCCCGCATGCGGCCAGTGCCCCGCCCGGCCTCATCGAAAGGACTCCCTCCCGCATGGCAAACCGACTACTCGCCTGGTTCCGCGCCTCGCTCCTCGTCGGCCTCGTGGTCGTCATGGCTGCCGCCAGTTCTGGCGTGCTGCAAAGTTGGGGTAAGGCGAACCTCGCGGCCAGCACGTCGGGCCAGTCTGAAGCGTCCTTGATGGTGTTCCTCCCCGTCCGCGTCGCTTCGGCGCAGGACAATGGCGAGGACGACGAGAACTCCGGCGACGATGACGATGACGCCGACAACTCCGAGCGGTCCAGTGACGATAACTCCGGCGACGATGACGACGCCGATAACTCCGAGCGGTCCAGTGACGACAATTCCGGCGACGATGACGACGCCGATAACTCCGAGCGGTCCAGTGACGATAACTCCGGCGACGATGACGACGCCGATAACTCCGAGCGGTCCAGTGACGACAATTCCGGCGGCGAGGATGACGACACCTCCGAAGCGCATCGGGGAGGGGACGAGAAGAGAGACTGCTGAATA
>JBBQBU010000504.1:0-4564 GCA_038318015.1 Chloroflexota bacterium
GAGGCCCACCAAGTAGACCTCCATGCTGCCGCCGCGAGTGGCTTCGGGGCGAACGATCTTCACCTCGTCGAAGGTGGCCCGCACTTCGGTGCGAAACACTTCGAAGTCGCCGCCCATGAAGAGCTTGGCGATGAAGTGACCGCCCCGTTTGCCCCGCGCGCGAGAGACCTCGAGGGCCTTCATCGCGAGTCGATGCGAGCGCGCCTCATCGGTGTTTCGAATGCCTGAGGTCTTCGGTGCCAAGTCTGAGGCGACCACGTCGAACTCACCTGGGTAGAGCTTGAGTACTTCGGCATCGAAGTCATCAGCAAGCACATCGAGCACGGCGGTCTTCACGTTCGCTCGTCCGAAGGGCTTGATCTCCGCGAGATCAACGCCGATGACCGTGCCCTTGGGCCCCACTTCGTTCGCGATGATTTGCAGAAAGCCGCCCGGCGCCGCGGGCTTCCCGCACCACGCACCACATGTGTCTGGCGACCGCTGCGGCAGCCTGCGTACACTCCCCTGACAGTCAGGTAGAGCAGGCGGTCGGCGCACGGTCGGCCAGTCACGTCACCCCCGTCACCGTGGAGGCACTATGGGCGTCATCGACTTGCGGAGCGATACCGTCACGCTGCCGTCGCCAGAGATGCGACGCTACATCCATGAAGCCGAGGTCGGCGACGACGTGTACGGCGAGGACACGACCGTCAACGCGCTGCAAGAGAAGGCCGCCGAACTGCTGGGCAAGGAAGCCGCGCTGTTCGTCTCCAGCGGCACGATGGGCAACCTGATCGCGCACCTGGCCTGGTGCCAGGCCGGCGATGAGGTCATCTGCGGCGAGAAGCACCACACCCTCAACTCGGAGCAGGCGAACGCCGCCCGCGTGGCGCAGACGCAGTTGCGGACGGTGCCCCAGCACAATGCCAGCCTGGACATCGACGCCATCCGCCGGACGATTCGCGGCGACGATCCGCACTTTCCCCGCACCACGCTGATCTGGGTCGAGCAGCCCTGCAACGGCTGGGTGATGCCGCTCGATGAACTGGCCGCCATCTCCAAGCTGGCCCGCGAGCACAACATTCCGGTGCATATGGATGGTGCGCGCATCTTCAACGCCGCCACCGCGCTCGGCGTGGACACCTCCGAGGTCGCCAAGCACGTTGACTCAGTGATGTTCTGCTTCTCGAAGGGGCTGGCCGCACCGGTCGGCTCGGCGCTGGTCGGCTCGAAGGAGTTCATCGCGCGGGCGTATCGTGGCCGGAAGCTGATCGGCGGCGCGATGCGGCAGGCCGGCATCATCGCGGCGGGCGGCCTCTACGCGCTGAACAACAACATCGAGCGGCTGGCCGACGACCACGCGAACGCGAAGCGGCTGGCGGCCGGCCTTGCTCGGCTGCCGGGCATCGCCATTGACCGCGACGAGGTGGCGACGAACATGTTCTTCATCCACCTGAGCGACCCGGCCCCAACCGCCAAGGAGCTTTCGGCGCGCTTGAAGGAGAGCGGCGTGCTTTGCGGTGCGGCGAAGGATGGCAGCCCGATCATCCGCCTGGTGACGCACTACGGCATCGAGGCAGCCGACATCGACCGGGCGATCGATGCGTTTGCGGAAGCACTCGGCGCGCAGGCCATCGCCAGCGTGGCCGTCACCGCGTAGGTCATAGCAGGGCGCATGGGCGGGTTGTAGTGGTGCGTTTGTCGGGGCGCAATGACGTGCGCCCCGTAACCAAACGCGCCCCGACAACGCACCACATCGGGGGAGGGGCAGGCTGATGGCGGTTCGGCTCGTGGTCCCAGACGATCATAATGGGGTGTACGAGGCGTCGCCGGTCTTCGGCCGCCTGCGTGAGCGCTGCGCTATCGCCGTCTACACGACGCCGCATCGCTCGGTTGATGAGGTCGTGGAGCGCATCGGCGACGCCGAGATCATCGTGGCGAACCGCGAGCGGACGCCGCTGCACACCGCCACGCTCGACCGGGTGCCCAACCTGCGCTTCATCGCGCAGACGGGGATGCGCGGCGCCCACCTGGACGTGGCCGCTGCCACCGAGCGCGGCATTCTGATCGCTGGTACCGGCGGTTCCAGCACCGCGCCGTCGGCCCGCTACAATGCGGCTTCGACGGTCGAGATGACGATAGGGCTGATGCTGACGGCGACGCGGCGCATCCCGTTCGGCGACGCCGAGGTGCGGGCCGGGCGCTGGTCACAGTTCGTGGGGCGGGAGCTAGCCGGGCGCAAGTTGGGCGTGGTCGGGCTGGGGCGCATCGGCGGGCGGGTGGCCCAGATCTGTCAAGCTATTGGCATGGACGTGCTGGCCTGGAGCCCGAACCTCACGCCGGAGCGCGCGGCGAAGGCCGGCGTTCAGGCGCGCGAGCTTGACGCGCTGCTGGCCGAGGCCGATGTCGTCAGCGTCCACCTGCAACTGACGCCGATGAGCCGTGGCCTGATCTCGCGGGAGCGGCTGGCGCTGATGAAGCCCTCCGCGCTGCTGGTCAACACGGCACGCGGCCCGATTGTGGACGAGGATGCGCTGCTGGAGATGCTCCAGACCGGCCGCCTGTGGGCTGCGGCGCTGGACGTGTTCGGGCAGGAGCCGCTGCCGCCGGGCCACCCCCTGACCGTGCTGCCGAACGTGGTGCTGACGCCGCACGTCGGCTGGGTGTCGCAGGACAGCTACGAGGGTTTCTTTGAAGGCATCGTCGAGAACGTGACGGCGTACCTGGACGGCCAGCCGATCCCCCGGTTGGTGAACCCCGAAGCTCTCGGGAACCGCCGTCCTGGCTGATGGTGTTTCCCTCACCCCCTAACCCCCTCTCCCGCAAGCGGGAGAGGGGGAACACGCGCGGGGTAGCCGGGGGCAGGGCCATCCTGGTCTGCCTGCTGCTGCTGGTGACGGCCTGCGCCGCGCCGCCGGCGGCTGCGCCCAGCCCGGAGGTCGAAGCAGCCGCAGCGTCGCCGGAGGCGACCGAGCCGGCGACCCTTGCGCCGACGGTAGTCCCGACCAGTACCCGCAATGAGATCGTGCTGCCGCCGACTGTCACGCCGACGCCCACGCCCACAGCCAGCCCGTCTGACACCCCGACGCCTGAGCCGGAGCGCGTGCGCGTCACCGGGAGCGGCAACCAGGGGGCGAACATGCGGCGCAACCCGGGGACAAACTTCCCGGTCGTCAAGTCTGTGCGCGATGGGACCGACGTGACCATCGTCGGACCAGACCGCGAGTCTGAGGGACGCATCTGGCGCAACGTGCACGATGGCGACGCCGTTGGCTGGATTGTGGCATCTGCGCTCCGGCCCGCCCCGACCCCAACCGTCACCCCCGGCAGTGCCCCGATGCAGGCAGTCACCCTGACGCCTGCCGGGACCAGCGCGACCAGCGGAGCGGGCATCGCCAGCATCACGCCCGGCGAAACGACGCCCGGCGCCGTGGTCGGCCCGGCAACCGTGTCTGTCACCGTGCCGCCGACGAGCACCAGCGCCCCGACCGTTGCCGCGACGGCCACGCTGCAGCCCGAGCGCGTGGAAGTGTTCGGCACCGGCGGCCAGGGTGCGAATCTGCGTGCCGAGCCGAGCACCGGGGCTTCGGTGCTCCAGACCGTGCCAGACGGCACCCGCCTGACGGTCATCGGGCCGGACCAGTCGGCCGCTGGGCGCGTCTGGCGCAACGTGCGCGGCGAGAGCGGCACCGCCGGCTGGCTGATCGACGAGGCCGTGCGGCCGGTCGGGACGCCAACGCCTGTCGCAACCGCAACCGTGGCTGCGACGGCCACCCAGCCCGCAACGCCGACGCAGCCGGCCGCCGTGACCACAGCCGCCGCGACGGCGACGATTCCTGCCACGCCAACTTTCGCGGCCACGCCCGCCGCCACGCCTGCCACTCCCGCCAGCCCTGACGAGATGGACGAGCCTGCACCCGACGGCGAGCCGGTGGAGCCGACCCCGGAGCCAGAGCGCGTTGAGGTCTACGGCACCAACCCGCAAGGCGCGAACCTCCGGGTACGGCCAGGGCGCAGCGGCACCGTCATCCAGAGCGTGCCGGACGGCGCACGCCTGACGATCATCGGCGAGGATCGGGTGGCGGACGGCGCGACCTGGCGCAACGTCCAGGCCGGGGACGGCGCGACGGGCTGGCTGGCACAGGAGGTCATCAAGACGGTGGTCACGCCGACGCCGACGCCGCGACCTGGATCGGCTGGCATTGGCGCGCCGCTTCCCGCGCTCGATCTGCCGGAGGAGGAGTTCAACGAGGTTGAGCGGGCCGCGACGCCCTGCCGGCCGGGTCAACTCAAGGGCGACGCGGCGCTGGGAGTGTACTACCGGCCAGACCACCCGCAGTACGCCAGCCTGCGCCAGCGGGTTCGCTGCTTCGAGGATGCCGCCCGCGCCGAGGCGTCAGGCTTCCTGCCAGCCCCGCCCCAGGAGCCACCGGCCGAGCCTGCCGCCGACGAGTAGACTGCAGGCCGGTGCCTGGGCCGGTGCCTGGGCCGGTGCCTGGGCCGGTGCCTGGGCCGGTGCCTGGGCCGGTGCCTGGGCCGGTGCCTGGGCCGGTGCCTGGGCCGGTGCCTGGGCCGGTGCCTGGGC
>JBBQBU010000505.1:0-4553 GCA_038318015.1 Chloroflexota bacterium
GCCGCGCGGGTCACACTCGACGTAGGGGAGCTGGGTGGCAGCCGCACCGAACATCTGCTTCTGCGTCTGGCAGTGCGAACACCAGTACGCGCCGTAGAAGACCGCGCCGCTCTCGCGGAGATGGGTCGCGAGGGCCGCAAGCTGGCCAGTTGAGCCGAGTTGACTCGCGCCGCCCGTCGCTGTGGTGCTTGCTGCTGGCGTCACGTTCGCCGTGGCGGGTGCGCCAGCGTAGCCGACGACCAGCACCGCGATCGCCATCGTCGCGCCGGCCGCGCCCGGTAGCAGCGCCCGCCGTGAGAATGTCGGTGTGCTTGGCCAGAAGACGCGCAGGGCAACGATGAGCGCTGCTGCATCCACCACGAGGCACCATTGGCACCATGCGTTCAGTATCAGCCCTTGTACGCCGACGAACGCCAACGCCGACGCCGCGCCGGCACCGCCGAGCATCTGAAGCAGACGCGGCTGCCACGACACTTTCAGCAGCCCGGCGACGAGCACGGTGGCAAAGTAGGCAACGCCAGGAATCGCCAGCGGCATGCCCAGGATGCGGCTATAGGCGCTGGACTGCACAGTGTCGCAGTCGAAGCCGGCGAAGCAGACGGCGCTGCCGCCGGTCAGATCGACGACTGCGAGGTACGCCGATACCAGCAGGCCGACCGCTGCGGCGATCAGCAGCAGGGGGTCACGAGTCCAGGTCGGGGCTTGCGCGGGACGGGTCCGGCGCGCCCGCCTGGAAGATGCGGAAACGGAAGCAGTAGCCATGAGAGAACTGACCTCATAGGTGGCACGGGCGGCACAGCCGCGCGAGGCGGTCGGCCCGTGCCTGTGCTGGGCACCGAGACACGGAGAGCGGTCCACAGCAGGCGGCACATTCGGACGCACAAGGCGTCAGGTGGGACCGCGAGGGTCAGCGGGGAGGCGGTACCGCCGGCGACCAGGAGGGGCCGCCCGGTGCGCTGGGCATCGTCAGGCGCAGACGCGCGACGACGACACCAGGACGCGGTAGCCGCCACGGGGCGCTTGACGGCAGCCCAGCCGCCGTCGCCACGATTGATGCGACTGCCGCTGCGGCGCTGGAGGAGATCAGGCGTGCGGCATCATCGGCCGGGCCGTTCGTTGCTAGGCCGGCGGGCGCGCCCCATGCAATCAGCGAGACGCCACGGTCCGCGTCTACAGATCGGCTGAAGCGGCCGTCGTTGGCCGGCTGCATCTCGTGTCGGGCATAGGCGAAAGCGCCCAAGGCGAGCGGCGGCGCGCAAAGGCAGACGACGGGCGTAGCCGTTGCCAACCCGAGCAGCAGGAGTATGACCGCCACCGTCCGGAACATTGCTTCCTCTCGGTACAGTATCAACGATTCGGGAGATGCGTCAAAGGGTTCATGTCCTGCGCTGCGTATGACCATCGGGCGCGTGCGGCGCGGAACATAGTCCAGACTTCTCCATCGGCAGACGGATCGAAACGGTGCGACTGACGCACGGGTCGCCGCTCACCAGAACGTGTCCACCTTCTTAACGCGTGTTGAGCGGGGAGGGGATGGAAGGGCGGCTACAGGTATCCTGCCGCTCCGCCAGCGACGCGGCGACTGGCAGCCGGCCGCCGCGCTGCCTATGATCGCCGGCAGTGCTGGTCGGCGGCCTGTCCTGACACGATGCCGCGCCGCCGACACCTTCAAGCGGCAACCGAGGGCGGAGGCAACCATGGCTGACACCGGGCGTCTGGTCGCGTTCTACGGCGCAGGCGAGCCAATGCGGATCGAAGAGTACCCCGTGCCCGAGCCGGAGCCGGGGGCCATCGTCGTGCGGACGACCCTGGCGAACGTCTGCGGGTCTGACCTGCACGTCTGGCGGGGCGACCAGGACTTGAAGAAGATGGGGCGGGCCTTACCGCGCCACCTGGGCCACGAGCAGTGTGGCGTCGTTCACCGGCTTGGCGAGGGCGTCACCACCGACTCGGCGGGCGCGCCGCTGGCCCCCGGCGACCGGGTCATCTTTCGCTACGCCTTCGCGTGCGGGCGCTGCCGGGCCTGTCTAACGGGCAGGTCGCGCTGCTGCCCGAACCAGATGAGGCACACGGCCACGCCCTGCAACGTCTGGCCGTACTTCAAGGGTGCCTGGGGCGACTATAGCTATCTGCCGGCCGGCCACGTCGTCCTGAAGGTGCCGGACGCGCTGTCTGATGGCATGGTGGCCGGCATCAACTGCGCCTTCGCCACGGTGATGTGCGGCCTGGACATGGCCCGCGTGCAGCTTGGCGAGACGGTGGTGGTGCAGGGGGCGGGCGGCCTCGGCATCTTCGCCACGGCTACGGCCCGCGAGCTTGGGGCTGGCCGCGTCATCGTGGTGGACGGCGTGCAAGAGCGCCTCGACCTTGCGGCAGCGTTCGGCGCGGATGAACTGATCGATCTGCGCGAGATCAAGACGCCCGAGCAGCGCGCCCAGCGGGTCCGCGACCTGACGGACGGCTGGGGCGCGGATGTCGTGGTCGAAGTGGCCGGCGTCATCGGCGCGATGAACGAGGGACTCCAGATGCTCGGGAACGGCGGCCGGTTGGTGGAGATCGGCAACATCGTGGCCGGCACGACGTTCGATCTTGCCCCCACGACGCTGAACCAGCGCAACGTCAGCATCCTGGGCATCGGCTACTACGAGGCCGCCCACTTGCAGCGGTCGCTCGACTTGATGCTGCGCCAGCGTGAGCGGTATCCGTTCGACCGCGTGGTGTCGGACGTCTTCCCGCTGGAGGAGGTCGAGAACGTGCTTGCGGAGCAGAATCGCGGGCACATCACGCGCGCGGCACTCAAGCCGTAACCGGCGTGACAGCCGGCAGGGTGGGGGCGCTGCTACCATCAGGGCAACGCTTCCCGCTGCCCCTGCCCCCGAAACATCCACCGTAGACAGATTGAGGTGCGCGACCGGTGCGACGCATGCTGCGAATTGACCGATTCGGCCGATCCCAAACCCTGGTTGATGTTGTCCGACCCGATGCGCTCGGTCGGCAGCGCGACATCCTGCTCGTCGTGGCGTTCGGCACGCTGATGGGCGCGCTTGCCCAGATCGCGGTGCCGCTGCCGTTCACGCCTGTCCCAGTGACCGGGCAGACGCTCGGGGTGCTGCTGCTGGGGGCGCTGCTCGGGAGCAAGCGCGGCGGCCTAGCGCTGCTCGTGCATCTTGCCGAGGGGCTGGCGGGCCTGCCGGTCTTCGCCGGGGGCAGTACGGCCTGGACCCTGACCCGCCTGGGTGTCCCGACGATCATCGGGCCGACAGCAGGCTACTTGTTTGCGTTCCCGGTCGCGGCGTTCGTCGTCGGCTGGCTGGCCGAACGCGGGTGGGACCGCCAGCCGCTGACGGCCGCCGGCGCGATGCTGGTCGGGCAGGCGGCCATCTACATCGGCGGGCTGGCGTGGCTCTCGTTCTACGTCGGGTGGGAGCGCGCCGTTCCACTGGGCATGCTGCCATTCCTGGCCGGCGACGCCATCAAGTTGGCGCTGGCCGCCACGGCGCTGCCGCTCGGCTGGCGGCTGTTGTCAGCCGTCGGGATGCCTTCCGCGCGCCCCTGACATTGGTGTTCGCGCGGCTCCCCCCTCTCCCGCTTGGGCGGGAGAGGGGGCTGGGGTGAGGGGTTCCCCCAGCGGTCAGGGGTTGGTCACGAAGGAGCGCGTGGACGACGTTGCCACGTTGCCGGCTGCGTCCTGCGTGACGATGCGGTAGTAGTAGCGCGTGTTCCGCGTCAGGCCGGATAGGCCGACCGCATGGTTGGTACCGCTGCCGACTGGTGCCCGAACCAGCCCGAGCGCTGTCGTCGTGCCGTACTCAACGCGGCGGGTGGCAGGCTCGTTCGTCGTCCAATTCACGGTGGCGGCCGTCCGCGTGGTGCCCGTGACCGCAATGCCCGAGATCGTCGGCGGGGCCGTGTCGCCGCTGCCTGCGGTCACCGCCACGGTGCCAGCCTGCCCGTTCCAGGCGTAGTTGGTACCCCAACCCGGCGAGAAGATGCCGACCATGACGGTGTAGGTGCCGGCTGCCGTGCCCGCCGGAACGTTCCAGGTGACCGGGTAGGTGCGCTGCTGGCCGGCGTTGAACGTCTGGCCGTCAAAGTACTCCTGGTGCACCTTGACGCCCGCCGCTGAGTAGACTTCGACATCCACCAGGACGGTCGCCGCGCTGCCACTCGTGACGGCCGCCGTGATCGTGGTACTGCCGCCGGCGGCGACGCTGGCCGGGGCCGCCGCCGCGCCGGAGGTGTAGCCGCCCGGCACGGCAGTCGGCAGAGCGGCCGTCGCGGTGGGTGGGACGGATGTCGCGGTTGGTGGCAGCGGTGTCGCTGTCGGAGGAACTGCGGTGGCCGTGGGCGGAACTGTCGTTGCCGTTGCTGCGGGCGCGTTCGTAGCCGTGGGGGCGCTGCCGTTCCCGACCACGACCGCCCCGGCCTGGCCGTTCCACGCGAGGTTCGCGCCCCAGCCAGGCGAGAAGATGCCGACCATGACCGTGTACGGGCCGGCCGCTGTGCCCGCCGGGACGGCCCAGGATATCGGGAACGTGCGCTGCTGGCCGGCG
>JBBQBU010000506.1:0-4540 GCA_038318015.1 Chloroflexota bacterium
GCATCAGGCTGCGTCGATCCGGCCGTCGTCACCCGTTACGACCGCGAGTTGACGGTGAAAGTGGACCGCGTCCGCGCGCGCTTCGGCACATGGTACGAGATCTTCCCGCGCTCGCAGGGCACCGACCCGAACCGCAGTGCCACGTTCTGCGAGGCTGAAGCGCGCATCCCGGCCATCGCCGCCATGGGCTTCGACGTGCTCTACCTAACGCCGGTCCACCCTATCGGTACGACGAACCGCAAGGGGCCAAACAACGCGCTGGTGGCCGGGCCTGGCGACCCCGGCAGCCCGTACGCCATCGGATCGCCGGACGGCGGCCACACCGCCATCGAACCCGCGCTGGGTACGCTGGAGGACTTCGACCACTTTGAGGCCACGGCGAAGGCGCACGGCATGGAGTTGGCGATGGACTTCGCCATCCAGGCGTCGCCAGACCACCCGTGGGTCACGGAACACCCGGAGTGGTTCTCGCACCGCCCCGACGGCACCATCAAGTTCGCCGAGAACCCGCCGAAGAAGTACGAAGACATCTATCCGATCAACTTCAACTGCGAGGACTGGCGCGGCCTCTGGACGGCCCTGCGGGACGTGGTGTTGTTCTGGGCGCGGCGCGGCGTGCGCGTGTTCCGGGTGGACAACCCGCACACCAAGCCGCTGGACTTCTGGGTCTGGTTGATCCGCGAGGTGCAGCAGGAGTTCCCGGACACCATCTTCCTGGCCGAAGCGTTTACGCGACCGAAGGTGATGCGGGCACTGGCAAAGGCCGGCTTCACACAGTCTTACACGTACTTTACGTGGCGCAACGAGCGCGCGGAGATCGAAGCGTACCTGACGGAGATCACGCAGCCGCCCATCTGTGAGTACTTCCGGGGCAACCTGTTCATCAACACACCCGACATTCTGCCGGACATTTTGCAGCATGGCAGTCGCCCAGCCTTCATCATGCGGCTGATCATCGGGGCGACCGCCGGCGCGACCTACGGTATCTACAGCGGCTACGAATTGTGCGAAAACACGCCGCGCTACCCCGGCAGCGAATACTACATCGACTCGGAGATGTACCAGCACAAAGTGTGGGACTGGGACCGGCCGGGCAACATTGTGGACATCGTGACTCGTGTCAACGAGATTCGCCAAGCTAACCCTGCTCTTCAGCTTTCCGAGAACCTGCGCTTCTACGGCTCCGAGAACGAAAAGATCCTCTTCTACGGCAAGGCGACCCCGGACGGCTCGAACATCATCCTGGTGGCAGTGAACGTCGATCCGTTCCAGATTCACCACGGAGGGATCTTCCTGCCACCGGGCGAGTTCGGCATTCGGGATGATGAGGTGTATGAGGTCGAAGACCTGCTGACGGGGGCCACCTACTCGTGGTATGGCCGCCACAACTGGGTACGTTTGGACCCGCAGGTGCAGCCGGCCCACATCTTGCGGGTTCGTCGGCTGGCGCAGCCGACGCTGCCGCCGACTGTCGCCTAGCCATATGCCCCGTGCCCCGGCCTGCTTGCTCAGGCCGGGGTGCGGGCCGTGCGTCGCGCATACTCCTGATGCGCGCGGCGTACATGGCGCGTGAACGGCAACGTGGCAGTCGTCAATAGGGCAGCGCCGCGATGCCGTGGTGTGGGATGTGTGAGGCGACTGTGGCAATCAACGATCCGGGCAGTACGCTGGTAGACCGCCAGGTTGACGAAAACGAGCTCTGGTACAAGGACGCCATCATCTATGAGCTGCACGTGCGGGCGTTCTTCGACAGCAGTGGGGATGGCGTTGGCGACTTTCGCGGCCTGATCGACAAGCTGGACTACCTCAAAGAGCTTGGTATCACCTGCATTTGGATCTTGCCGTTCTTCCCGTCGCCGCTTCGTGACGACGGCTACGACATCGCGGATTACCATGACATCCACCCGTCAATGGGCACGCTGGTGGACTTCGAGACGTTCGTCGTGGAAGCGCATCGGCGCGGCCTGCGGGTGATGACCGAACTGGTCATGAATCACACCTCCGACCAACACCCGTGGTTTCAGTCGGCACGGGCCTCCCGCGAGTCGCCGTACCGCGACTACTACGTCTGGTCCGACACGGACAACCGCTACCCTGACGCTCGGATCATCTTCACCGACACCGAGCGCTCGAACTGGACCTGGGATCACGAGGCCGGCCAGTACTTCTGGCACCGTTTCTTCAGCCACCAGCCGGACTTGAACTTCGACAACCCCGAAGTGCGCCGGGCGATGATCGAGAGCCTGCGCTTCTGGCTCGACCGGGGCGTGGACGGCATCCGCCTGGACGCCGTGCCATATCTGTACGAGCGCGACGGCACCAACGGCGAGAACCTGCCGGAGACGCACGAGTATCTGCGCGAGGTCCGTGCAGCCATCGACGCCAACTACCAGGGGCGCATTTTGCTGGCCGAGGCGAACCAGTGGCCGGCCGATGTCCGCGCCTACTTTGGTGACGACGACGAATGCCACACGGCGTTTCACTTCCCGCTGATGCCGCGCATCTTCATGGCGATCCGCCGCGAAGAGCGAAAGCCGATCGTTGAGATTCTGGCGCAGACGCCGGAACTGCCGCCGCGCAGCCAGTGGGCAATTTTCCTCCGCAACCACGACGAGTTGACGCTTGAGATGGTGACAGACGAAGAGCGCGACTACATGTACCGCGAGTACGCGCGCGACCCGCTGATGCGAATGAACGTCGGCATCCGGCGGCGGCTGGCCCCGCTGATGGAGAATGGCCGACGCCAGATGGAGCTGCTGAACGGCCTGCTATTGTCAATGCCCGGCACGCCCGTTATCTACTATGGCGACGAGATCGGCATGGGCGATAACGTGTTCCTGGGCGACCGCAACGGCGTCCGCACTCCGATGCAGTGGAGCATCGACCGCAACGCCGGCTTCTCGCGGGCCGACGCCGCGCGCCTCTACAGCCCGGTCATCGTCGATCCGGTCTACGGCTTCCAGTCGGTCAACGTCGAGGCGCAGCTACGCACGCCGACCTCGCTGCTCCAGTGGATGCGCCGCATCATCCACATCCGAAAGCGGTTCAAGGCGTTTGGGCGCGGAAGCATCGAGTTCCTGGACCCGACCAATCAGCGCATCCTGGCCTACTTGCGCCAATACGAGGACGAGACGCTGCTGATCGTCAACAACCTGTCGCGGTTCGCCCAGGCCGTAGAGCTTGACCTGCGGCGCTTCAACGGCTGGACGCCTACGGAGTTGTTTGGTAGCTCCCCGTTCCCGAAGATTGGCGAACTGCCGTACATGCTCACGTTCGGGCCGCACGGCTTCCTCTGGTTCCGACTGACGCCCGACGAGCACGGCGGATGAGCGAGCGGCCGACCCGTACTAGCGACCGGGCGGCCGGCGACGCGCCTTGCGATTCGGGCATCCGCGCACTGCTGCCGCTGATCACGGCCGAGTTGCCGGGCGTGTTGCCGACCCAGCGCTGGTACGGCGGCAAGGAGCAGGCCGTCTCTCGGGTGGTGATCCGCGACACGGCCGCCATCCCCGAGCATCCGTCCACGTTACTGGCGGTAGTCGATGTGTTCACGGCAGATGGCGCGTCGGCAGCGTACTTCGTGCCGTTCGGGCTGACCGCGCCCGGGCACTCGACACCAGCCGGCCAGATCATCGCGCGGGACGGCGACCGGACGGTGCGGGACGCCATTGCCGACGCAGACACCTGCCGGGCGCTGCTCAGGGGCATCCTGCGCGGTGACGCTTTGCCGACCGAGCAGGGGGGCACCTTTGCGTTTCGGTTGGTGGAGCAAGGCGGCAGCCCCGCGCCCGGCCTCGCCGCCGTGGACCCCGCGACGGTCAGCGTCCGCTATGTCGGCGTCGAGCAGAGCAACACCTCCGTCATCTTCGGCAATGCCCTGATCTTGAAGGCGCTCCGTCGGCTGGCAGCGGGCACCAATCCCGAGATCGAGATTCCGCGCTTCTTGGGCGAGCACACGGCCTTTGACCGCGTGCCGCCGCTGGTTGGGTGGGCCGACTATTGCGCGCCGGACGGCACGGTAGCACCGGTCGGCGTGTTGCAGCAGTTTGTGCCGAATGACGGTGACGGCTGGTCGTATGTTCTGCGACTGGCGGCATCGGTGGGCGGTAGCGCGTCGGAGACGGCTGGCTCGGAAGGCAACGGGGCCAGCAAGCGGCTGGTGGAGGATGTGGCGGCGCTCGGGCGCACGCTGGCCGAGTTGCACGTGGCGCTGGCGTCGCGGTCCGACATCGTGGCCTTTGCCCCCGAGCCAATCACTGCGACAGACCTGACAGTGTGGCGATCCCGCACTCACGCCAGTCTCGACGATGTGCTGGCCCGACTGGGGCGCGGCCTACCCGCCACGGGCGACGATGCGGCCCGGACAGCGGCCAATCAGCGCGGCGGTGTCACGGTGTTGGCGGGTGCAGATCGGCTGCGCGCCATCATCGACGGCATCGGCGTGCTGGCGGACGGCCGGGTGGTACAGACCCGCCATCACGGCGACTTCCACCTCGGGCAGACACTTGTCGCCCAAGACGGCTGGGTCATCATCGACTTC
>JBBQBU010000507.1:0-4530 GCA_038318015.1 Chloroflexota bacterium
GCGTACGGCGGCCATCTGGCGGTGCCCGGCGAAGAGCGCCCGCGCCCAACAGGAGCCTGACGTGATGCGAGCCGCCGCGTCATGAACCTGCTCTTTGACCCGACGTTCCGGGTGGTGGCCCTCGGGACGGCGGCCATCGGGATCGTGGCGGGGGTGCTCGGCACGTTCGCAATGCTGCGCCGCCAGAGCCTGCTGGGTGACGCGGTGTCACACGCCGCGCTGCCTGGCATCGTCGGCGCGTTCATGCTGACCTCCAGCAAGTCGACGATTGTCCTGATCATGGGGGCGGCGGTGGCCGGTTGGCTGGGGGCGCTGCTGGTGCGCGGCGTCGTCCGTTCAACACGCGTCAAAGACGACGCCGCGCTGGCAGTGGTTCTGGCGTCGTTCTTCGGGGTCGGGCTGGTGCTGCTGACGTTCGTGCAACGCTGGCCCGAAGCGACGCAGGCCGGCCTCAACCGCTTCCTCTTCGGACAGGCCGCGACGCTGCTGGAGCGCGATGTCTGGCTGATCGCCGCCATCGGCGCGGTGATCCTGCTGGTGGTGGCGCTCCTCTGGAAAGAGTTTGCGCTGTTGACCTTTGATCCGGACCTTGCCCGCACGCTCGGGCTGCCGATTACTCGGCTGGATCTGCTGCTGACCAGTCTGATCGTCCTGGCGATTGTTGTCGGCCTCCAGGCAGTCGGCGTCGTGCTGATGAGTTCCGCACTGGTCGCGCCGGCGGCAGCCGCCCGCCAGTGGACCAGCTCGCTCGGACGAATGGCGCTGCTGGCCGGCCTGTTCGGCGGCCTGAGCGGCGTGGCCGGGGCCGCCGTCAGTGCTGCGGCTTCCCGCGTCCCGACCGGCCCGGCCATCGTCGTCTGTGCCAGTACGTTGGTGATTGTCTCGCTGTTGCTTGCGCCGCACCGGGGCATCGTCTGGCGCATCGTGCGCCGGCGTGCTGGGATGCGGCGACACGCGCTGCCGGTCTGAGCCGAGATGAGATGAGCAGCGCGCAACTCGACGTGCAACTGGTTGCGGCCGTCACGGCCGTGGCCTGCGCGATTCCCGGCGTATTCCTGGTTTTGCGCCGCTTGTCGCTGGTCAGCGACGCTATCAGCCACGCCGTCTTGCTCGGCATCGTCGTGGCGTTTCTGATCTCAGGCGAACTGGCGTCGCCGCTGCTGCCGATCGGTGCGGTCATCACCGGCCTGCTCACGGTGACGTTGGTGGACGTGCTCCGCAATTCGGGACTGGTGCGCGAGGACACCGCCATCGGCCTGACCTTCCCGTTCCTGTTCAGCATCGCCGTGATCCTGATTGCGCGCAATGCCGGCAACGTCCACCTCGACACCGACGCCGTGCTGCTCGGGGAACTGGCCTTCGCACCGTTCAACCGGCTTGATGTTGGCGGCTATGACCTGGGGCCGCAAGCGCTGCTGGTGATGGGTGGGATGCTGCTGCTGAACGTCGCACTGGTGGCGGTGCTGTACAAGGAGCTGAAGCTGTCTGCTTTCGACCCGGAGCTTGCGGCTGCGCTCGGGCTGGCACCGGGAGCCGTCCACCTGCTGCTGATGGCGTCCGTGTCGATGACCACGCTGACGGCGTTCGATGCGGTCGGCTCGATCCTGGTGGTCGGCCTGATGATCGGGCCACCGGCGACGGCGTTCCTGCTAGTCGAGAGCCTCGGCGCGATGCTGTTCTTGAGCGGAGCGCTCGGTGTGGTGGCGGCGCTGGCGGGTTACTGGGTCGCCAACCTGCTCGATGCGTCAATTGGCGGTGCCATCGCTGCGTCGTGCGGCGCGCTGTTCCTGGCAGCCCTCGTCGGGTCGCCGACGCGCGGCGTGGTGGCCGTCGGGCTGCGTCGCGGGCGACAGCGCCGGCAGCTTGGCGCGGCGCTGGTGGTGGCGCGGCTCCAGCGCGAGCAGCAGCCGGTGGCGCTCGATTCGCTGGCTGTCGCGCTCGGCTGGGACAGTCGGACGCTGGCGCAGGCTGTGGCTGCCGCCCACGCCGAGGCACTGATTGCGGTCGATGGCGAGCAGTTGCGGCTGCTGCCGGCCGGCCAGGCACATCGCTCAGACGAGTAGTGTGGAGTCGCCCGAACGGTGCTCTTGTCGCTCGGCTGCGCCACTGGCTATAGTCTGCGAGTCGCTTGCCGCGTTCGTCTAGCGGCCCAGGACGCCGCCCTCTCAAGGCGGAGATCACGGGTTCGAATCCCGTACGCGGTACCCTGAAGGTCCGGGCTATTGGCTCGGGCCTTTTGCATTAACTGGCTCGCCTGCCACCTTGAGCACGTCTGGTTGCCCCACCGTAGAGTTTATTCTACGGACCGTGTGGCCCCGCTCGATGCCGAATCGCACCCTTCATCGACGGCCATCTTGGCGATGGTGCCCGGTCGGCAGTATCCTTCGGACACGCTGCGGGAGGCCATGATGTTGCCGTTCGGACCCCTAGAGTTTGCCCTGATCCTCGTCATCCTGATGATCTTCTTCGGCGCGGGAAAACTCGGTGATTTCGGCAGGGCGATCAGGCGAGGCATCGACCTGTTCAAGCAGAACGCCGGCATTGACGACGGCGACAAGGACAAGAAAGTCGCGAAGAAACCGCTGAAGCCGTCCTGACCCCGTGCCGATCCTGAGGTTGCCATACGATGTCGCCAGAGATGATGGCGACGAGCCGGATCACGACGCGCTGACGGTCGCGATTCTCGCCGGCGGCAGAGGTTCGCGCCTCGGCGGTGTGGATAAGGCCACGCTGGTACTCGGTAGCAGGACAATCCTTGACCTCATCCTTGATGCTGTCGGCCCACTGGCGCAGGAGGTCATTGTCGTCGCCAACGACGACCGCCTGACTGGCGACCCCCGTCTGACTGTGATCCGCGACCCCGACCCACATGCCGGCGTCTTGCCCGCGCTGCTCGCTGCCCTCGACGCCGCCACCACGCCACTGTTGCTGCTGGTGGCCTGCGACATGCCGTTTGTGTCGGCTCAAGTGGTGAGCATGTTGGCGCGGCTCGCTGCGGATCACGATGCAGTCGTGCCGGACGTTGATGGGCACCTCCAGCCGATGCTGGCGATCTACCGCGTCGAGCCGTGCCGTGCGGCGATCCAGGCCGCCATCGCACGCGGCGACCGTCGCATGATCTCGTTCCTTGACGATCTGCCGACTCGCCGCGTCGCGGAAGTTGAACTGCGCGCCGCTGATCCCGAACTGCGCTCGTTTTTCAACGTCAACACGCCCGCCGACCTCGACGCGGCTCGGGCACTGACCGCCCGGCCGTAGTCACCCGACCTGCGCCATCGTTGCCGGGCCGCGTCGGCCCCTGATACGATTTCATCCAGCGCCAGTCCTGGGCGTGTATTGCCTTGCGTCCTGTGCAGCGCGTGTTCCGCTCAGCGCGGACACTCGGCCCGGAGGATGGTCGCCTCGTGTATCAGCCAGTTCCTAGCTCTGTTGATATCCCCGCACTTGAGCGCGACATTCTCGCCTTCTGGGAGCAGTCGCGGGCGTTCGAGAAGCTCATCGAGAAGAACGCCAACGGCCCGCACTGGTCGTTCATCGACGGCCCGATCACGGCAAATAATCCGATGGGCGTGCATCACGCCTGGGGCCGAACCTATAAGGACTTGTATCAGCGGTTCTACGCGATGCAGGGCTTCCAGCAGCGCTTTCAGAACGGCTTCGACTGCCAGGGCTTGTGGGTCGAGGTTGAGGTCGAGAAGCAGCTTGGCTTCAATTCCAAGCGCGAGATCGAGGAGTACGGCCTCGACAAGTTCTCGGAGGAGTGCAAGAAGCGCGTCCTCCGCTACGCCGATGTGATCGCGCAGCAGTCGATCCGGCTCGGCCAGTGGATGCGCTGGGACGACTCCTACTACACGCACACCGACAATAACATCGAGCACATCTGGCACTTCCTCAAGACCTGCCACGAGAAGGGCTGGCTCTATAAGGGTGCCCGCTCAATGCCGTGGTGCATCCGCTGTGGCACCGGCCTGTCGCAGCACGAGCTCGTCGGCACGGACTCCTACCGAGACCTAACCCACACGTCGGTGTACCTGGCGCTGCCGATCGTGGGACGGCCCAGCGAGCACTTCCTGGTCTGGACTACCACGCCCTGGACCCTGCCCGCGAACGTCGCGCTGGCGGTCAATCCCGATCTTGATTACGTCAAAATCAAGCAGGGCGACACGGTCTACTACGTCTCGCCTCGCACCACCGCCTTTTTGAAGGGCTCGTATGAGGAGCTTGGCCGCATTCCCGGCTCGGATCTGGTAGGCCTGAACTTCCGCAGCCCCTTCGAGGAGCTGGCCGCCCAGGCTGGAGTTGAGCACACGGTGATCGCCTGGGAGGCGGTCGGTGAAGAAGAGGGCACCGGGATCGTCCATATCGCACCGGGCTGTGGCTCCGAGGACTACGAACTCTCGAAGGCGACCGGCATCGCGATCATCACCCCGATCAACGAGGCCGGCATCTACAACGACGGCTTCGGGGAACTGACCGGGCGCAGCATCCGCGAAACGAACCCCGCCATCTTCGACAGCCTGAAGGCGAAGG
>JBBQBU010000508.1:0-4527 GCA_038318015.1 Chloroflexota bacterium
GCCGGGCGGGTCAGGCTGGGGCAGGCGCAACAGCGGCAAGTCGTCGGTCAGGTACAGCGCAATCTTGCCGTCGCGCTCACCCAGTGGCCCGGCCCCCACCAGCACGACTTCGCCGGCCGCGCACAACAGGTCCAGGTCACGCGGGCGGTAGCGGGGCAGCCGGGCTGGCAAGTTGTCCGTCTCAAGCACGCTGGCCGGCACCGCTACGCCCTGTAGCTGCTCGATCACGTCAAGCAGGCGGTCCGGCCCGCCGATGTTGGCGCGTGGTGACATGGTGGTAGCGACGCCCTGCCACTCCACCAGCAGCCGCCCTAGCGCGGCCGGCTCGGCGGGTTCGACCTGTTTGCGGAGCTTCGCCAGGGAGCGGCGGCGGGCCTGCGCCAGCACCTCGGCGTCGCACCATTCGCGGCCGGCGCCGCCGGGCCGGAACTCGCCCTCCAGCACCCGGCCACGCTCGACGAGGCTCGCCAGTGCAGCCAGCACGGGAGCCTGCCCGGTGCCGTATCGTCGCGCAAGGTCGGCGGCCTGAAACGGCGCGTGCGTCCGGGCGTAGCGGGCCACGACATCGTGCAGGGCCGTGGGGACCGGCTCCAGGAAGGCGGCGGGCAGACCAGAGGGCGGCGCCGCCCCGAACGCATCGCGGAAGCGCCCGGCGTCCTCGGCGGCGGCAACACGCTCCTCGCCGCCCAGGTGCAGCCGCACGATGCGGCGCTCGGCCTCCAGGTCGGCCAGCCAGCGCGTCGCCAGTCCTGTGCCGTCGAGCGTCGTGCCATTTGACGTTCGGTTCGCCTCCCCCTCTCCCGCCTGCGACGCGGGATAGACCGTAGCATCCGCCTCCCCCTCTCCGGCTTGCGGGAGAGGGGGTTGGGGGGTGAGGGGCGTCGGTAGCACGGGCCCCGGCCGTTCTTCGACCCGCGCGGCCACCTCCGCCAGCGACAGGTCGCCGATCCGCAGCAACAGGTCGTGTAGGCGGTCCGGTGAGCGCGCCTTGTGGCCCGCCACCAGCGCCTGCAACGACAACTCGATGTTCTCCAGCACCTCGGCGTCGAGCAGTTCGCGCAGTTCGGCCGCGCCGAGCAGTTCGCGTAGCTGTGCCTGATCTACTGCCAATGCTTGTGCCCGGCGCTCGGCCAGAGGCGCGTCGCCGTCGTAGATGTAATTGGCGACGTACCCGAACAGCAGCGATGCGGCAAACGGTGACGGCGATTCCACGTCCACCGTCACGACGCGGAGGTCGCGCCGCTGGACCCGCCGCGCCAACTGGATCAACGCCGGCAGATCAAAGACATCCTGTAAGCACTCGCGGTACGTCTCGAGCACAATCGGGAACGAGCCGAACTGCGCCGCGACAGCCAGCAAGTCGGCGGCCCGCTTGCGCTGCATCCAGAGCGGCGCGCGCTGGCCCGGTCGCTGCCGGGGGATCAGCAGGGCGCGGCCGGCCGCCTCGCGGAAGTGCGCCGCAAACAGCGCCGACCCGCCCAGTTCACGCACCACCAGATCCTCGATCTCGTCAGGGTCCGGCAGGAACAGGCTCACGTCCGGGGTCGTGCCGCGATCCGGCAGGCGCACGACGATGCCGTCATCCGTCCAGACCGTCTCCGCTTCGAGAGCCTGCCCTGAGCCTGCCGCCGTGTCGTCTGACGCGCGGAGCTTCGCTTGCAGCGCCAGTGCCCACGGCGCATGGACCCGCCCGCCCCACGGTGACAGCAGGCAGATGCGCCAGTCGCCAAGCTCGTCGCGGCTGCGCTCGATGACGATGGTGCGGTCGTCCGGCAGCGTGCTGATGGCCTCTTGCTGGTCGGCTAGGTAGTTGAGCAGGTTGTCGGCGGCGTTCGGCTCCAGGCTGTGTCGCTCCACGAGGGTCGCGCGGGCCTCAGGCTTCGACATCGCCGCCAGTTCGCGGGTCAGCCGCCCGATCGACTCGCCAAGCTCAACGGGGCGGGTAGCACGGTCGCCGTGCCAGAACGGCATCCGGCCCGGCTCGCCGGGGGCCGGCTCCACCAGCACGCGGTCGCGGGTGATCTCCGCGATGCGCCAGGAGGACGCCCCCAGCACGACGATATCGCCGGGGTGGCTCTCGAAGACCATTTCTTCATCAAGCTCGCCCACGCGCCGCCCCGAGCGCCCCCGGCGGGCTGGCAGCGCGCCCTCATTCTCACAGGGGGCACCCGGGCCATCAGCCAGGGCGGCGGCGTCCGCACCCGGTCGGGCCGCGCCGTCGGCCAGGAACACGCCGTACAGGCCTCGGTCGGGGATGGTGCCGGCGTTCGCGACGACGAGCCGTTGCAGACCGTCGCGCCCCCGAATCGTGCCCTTCAGGCGGTCCCAGGTGATGCGCGGGCGCAGTTCGGCCAGTTCGTCGGCGGGGTAGCGGCCGGAGAGCATGTCGAGGACGCCCTCAAGCTGGCCGCGCGTCAACTGCGCGAACGGCGCGGCCTGCCGGACCAGCGTGAACAGGTCGTCTACCCGCCACTCGCCCACTGAGCACATCGCCACAATCTGCTGGGTCAGCACGTCCAGCGGCGTGCGGGGCACGCGCGTCTCTTCGACGCGCCCCTCGGCCATGGCCCGCGTGATGGCGGCCGTCGCCAACAGGTCACCCCGGAATTTCGGGAAGATGACGCCGCGTGAGATACCTTCAACCTGATGCCCGGCCCGTCCGATCCGCTGCAAGCCGCTGGCGACGGACGGCGGCGTCTCAACCTGTACCACCAGATCGACCGCCCCCATGTCGATGCCCAATTCCAGCGACGAGGTGGCGACCATCGCGGGGAGCTTGCCGCTCTTTAGCCGGTCCTCGATCAGGACGCGCTGTTCCCGCGCGATGGACCCGTGGTGCGCCTCGGCAATCTGCTCGTGGGCCAACTCGTTGAGGGCACCGGCCACCCGCTCGGCCAACCGGCGGCTGTTGACGAAGACGATGGTCGAGCGGTGGGAGCGGATCAACTCCAGAAGGCGCGGGTAGATGGCCGGCCAGATCGAGTGGCGGCGCTGCACGCTGGTCGCGCCCTCGGGGATCTCGCCCTGCGCCGGGTCCAGCACCTCGCCCAACCGCGACATATCTTCGACTGGCACCTCGACCCGCAAGTCGAACCTCTTGCGGACGCCGGCATCCACGATGTGGACCGGGCGCGGCGTCCAGCCGTCGCCTCCCCGGCCCCCCGCCGATCCCTCACCCCCCCAGCCCCCCTCTCCCGCTTGCGGGAGAGGGGGGAGCACCGTGTCGATGGCATCGGCAAGCGTGGCAGGACTGTCGTCGAGCGTGGCAGCGGGGCCGGAATCGTTCGACACAACCGACGCCATCGCGCCCACGTTGCCGCCCCCTAGGAATCGTGCGACCTCGTCCAGTGGGCGCTGTGTTGCTGACAATCCGACGCGCTGGATCGGGCGGCCGGTGACGTGCTCCAGCCGCTCCAGCGAGAGCGCGAGGTGCGCGCCGCGCTTGGTGCTGGCCAGCGTGTGAATCTCGTCAATGATGACCAACTCGACGGACTGAAGCAGCGCCCGCGCCTGCGACGTGAGCATCAAGTACAGCGACTCGGGCGTGGTAATCATGATGTCGGGCGGGTTTCGCAGCATCCGGGCGCGCTCGCCGGCCTCGGTGTCGCCGGTGCGAAGGCCGACCGTGGGCACGTGGACGGCGTTGCACTGCCGCTCGGCCACCCGCGCGATGCCGACCAGCGGCGCGCGCAGGTTGCGCTCCACATCGAAGGCCAGCGCCCGCAGCGGCGACACGTACAACACCCGACACCGCGCCAGTTTGGCCGGCACCGGCGAAAACATCAGCCGGTCGATGGCGGCCAGGAACGCCGCCAGGGTCTTTCCCGAGCCGGTCGGGGCCAGGATCAGCGTGGAGTGCCCGGCAACGATCTCGGGCCAGCCGGCAGCCTGGGCGCGCGTCGGGGCTGGGAACGTCTCGGCCAGCCACGCCTGCACGGCGGGGTGAAAGAGCGGCGGGAACGGCCTGTGCTCCGGCACCTGCGCGAGAGCCACGATGTCTGATGCTCCCTGCACAGGCTTCTGGAAAAGGCTATGCAGGGAGGATGCCGCGCCAGGTCACGCCCTGTCTACGTTCTCAGGCGCGTGCTGCGTGACAACCGCGTCACGCTTGGTCGTCAGCGGAGCGCGTTCAGTCCGCGCAGGTCGAACAGCACGTAGTCCCGGCCACAGTCCACCACCGGCAGGGTCGGGAATAGCGCTTCCATGGCGGCTGCAGTTGGCTGGGCCGGCTGCGCCCACCGGAGCCGCCCGGTCGGCGGGGCATCCAGGCTCACCTCAACCTGCATCTCAGCAGCCTGGATGGTGTCTCCGTCCAGCGTACTGAGGCGTGCCACGAACGTCTACTCACTGAGGCGTGCGACGAACGTCTACGCACTGAGGCGTGCGACGAACGTCTACACGCCGGCGGCCAGCGTCGTCGGCACCTGATACTCCCCCACGAAATCACCGGCCTGGCAGTTGAAGCTGAGCGGCGCGACGGGCACGCCGTCGTGCAGGAGATCGGCCTGGAGCTTGCACCCACGATTG
>JBBQBU010000509.1:0-4512 GCA_038318015.1 Chloroflexota bacterium
GGCACACGGGTCTCCTCGTATACCGGGCAGGCGAAAGCCGGCGTTGACGACAGCGCCGTCCGCATTCGCGACGGCCAGCGTGCACTTCTGTCAAACGACGGCTTCCCGCGCGGGCCGTTCCCGCTGGCTGAAAATCTCCTAAAGAACGGTGACTTCGCGCGACTGTTCCAGGGCTGGACGATGCTTGACAAGGGTGAACCGGGCCGCCCCGACATTGGCGGTACCCGCCGATTGGTCGAGGAGACGATCGCTGGCCGCAAGGTCCAGGCACTCCAGATCACCCGCGAGACTGACAAGGACACGCACAACGAGACGGGCATCGCCCAGGAGATCAACCGCGACGTATCGGCCTACCGCACGCTTGCCGTCACGGGCTGGGTGAAGGTGAACCGCGCCAGCCTTTCTGGCGGCGGCTACCTCGGGTCAGAGTATCCGGTCATGTTCCGCGTGAACTACACGGACGAGCAAGGCGGGCGGCCGGGCTGGACGCACGGCTTCTACTTCGCGAACGCCGAGATGCGCCCGACTGAGAACGGCGAACTCATCGCGCAGGGCGAATGGTTCCCATTCCTCGGCCGGCTCACGGACCTGCCTGACCGGCCTGTCACCATCCGTTCCGTCGAGATCCTGTCGGCCGGCCACGACTTCGACGCGCTGATCGCAGATGTCCGCCTCGTGGCCGAGTAGCGCCACAACAAGGCAGCGCAGGCTGAGTACTGGGACGCAGCGACGGGCGGGTTACGCCTTGCCGTTTGCCGCCGCCCGCTTGCCGTGTTCGCGCACGGCGCTGAACACGTCCTTGATGCCTTCGAGGCGGTGCAGGATGCGGCTCACCTTGTCCAGGCCGCTGACCTCGATGGTGGCCCAGACCGTCGCCGTCTGATCCTTGTGCACGACGGCGGTGTGCGCCGTCATGCTCAAGCCTTCGTCCGCCAGCAGCGCCGCCACGTCCCGCGCCAGGCCCACACGGTCCCAGGCTTCAACGCGCACGGTCACCGGGAACGTGTTGGACTGCGCCGTGCTGCCCCAGTCCACTTGTACCAGGCGCTCCTGATCCTCCTCATGCTCGACGCTGTTGCACTGCTGGCGGTGAACCGTCACGCCCTTGCCGCGCGTGATGTAGCCGATGATGTCGTCCCCGGGCACCGGCTGGCAGCAGCGGGCCAGCCGCGTCAGCAAGTCGCCAACACCGAGCACCCGGATGGAGCTCGTGTTCTGCACGGACGCTGGCCGGACGGCCGGCACCTCGCTCGGCTCGATCTGCGCCTTCGCTTCTGCGGTCAGGCGCATCGCGACCTGATGCGGATGGATGTCGCCGTAGCCGACCGCCGCCAGGAAGTCGTCTAGGCGGTCATACTTGAACGCCGAGGCCACATCATCCAGCTTCACGCCATCGATTGAGAGCCGCTTGAGTTCCTTCTCGACCAAGTCCCGGCCACGCAGCACATTCTCGTCGCGTTGCTGCTTCTTGAACCATTGGCGAATCTTCTCGCGCGCGTTGGCCGTGCGAATGTAGCCGAGGTTCGGATTCAGCCAGTCGCGGCTCGGACCCTTCGAGCCGCGCGCCGTGATGACCTCGACAATGTCGCCGTTCTGAAGGTGATGGTCGAGCGGCACCATGCGCCCGTTAACCTTCGCGCCCACACACTTGTGGCCCACGTCCGTGTGAACGCGGTACGCGAAGTCCAACGGGGTCGCGCCGCCAACCATCTCCTTGATCTCGCCGCGCGGCGTGAACACGTAGACCTGATCCTGGAAGATGTCCGTCTTCAGCGAATCGACGAACGCCTGCGCCCCGGCCGACACGTCCCGCTGCCAATCCATGAGTTGACGCAGCCATGCGACTTTCGCGTCGAACTGCACGTCCGCCCGGCGGCCCTCTTTGTACCGCCAGTGCGCGGCCACGCCGTACTCGGCTACCTGATGCATCTCGTAAGAGCGAATCTGCACTTCGAGCGGGTTGCCCTCAATCGCGACGACTGTGGTGTGCAGCGACTGATAACCGCTCTCTTTGCGGTTCGCGATATAGTCGTCAAACTGGCCGGGGATCGGCCGCCAGATGGCGTGCACCTGTCCCAGGGCGCTGTAGCACTCGGGCAACGTGTCAACCAGGACGCGCACCGCCAGCAGATCGTAAATCTGTGAGAGTTCGGCCTGTCGGGCGCGCATCTTCCGGTAGATGCTGAAGATATGTTTCGGCCGCCCCGTGATCTCGGCCTTGATGCCGACACGTGCGAACTCCGCCTCCAGCGTCTCGATCACCTGCGCGACGATGCTCTCACGGGCGACCCGCCGCTGCGACAACTGGCGGGCGATGTCCTTGTAAATGGCAGGCTCAAGGTGTCTGAACGCAAGATCTTCGAGTTGCCACTTGATCTGCCCGATGCCCAGCCGCGCCGCCAATGGCGCATAAATGTCCATCGTCTCCTGAGAAACGCGCCGGCGTTTCTCGACGGGCCGGGCGTCAAGAGTGCGCATGTTGTGCAAGCGGTCGGCCAACTTGATGAGCACCACGCGGATGTCGTCGGCCATCGCCAGGAACATCTTGCGCATGCTCTCGGCCCAGATCTCTTGTCGATCCATCGGCCGCTCTTCAGCATCGCCGTTCTCGCTGAACCAGGGCACCTTTGACAGCTTGGTCACGCCGTCAACCAAGCGGGCGACCTCACGACCGAAGCGCGTTTCGAGGTCATCAATCGAAATCGCCGTGTCTTCGGCAACGTCGTGCAGCAATGCAGCCACAATAGTGGCCGTATCAAGCTGCAACTCCGCGAGGGTCTCAGCGACGGCCAGCGGGTGCGTGATGTACGCGTGGCCCGACTCGCGAACTTGAGTCCTGTGGGCCTCGGCCGCAAAGTCGAAGGCGCGCCGAATCGACTCCACCTCCGTTGTCGACAGGTACTTGCTGACCTGCTCCAACAAAGCGGCGGGCGTGACTTCGGGAATGGCGGGTACGTCGGTCTCGATCATCTGTGACCTTTGAGCGAGTATACCACGAGGTAAACCGTCCTTCTGACCACGAAAAGCACGATCAGATTCAGGCGCGGCCAGAAGCGGGACCACGGGGCGGGCCATCGGTTCCGATGGCCCGCCCAGCACACTCCCCGACGCTGGCCTAGCCGATGGTCGGCGCGAATTGGGTGCAGACGGCGTTTGTCACCGTTACCTGCGCGCCGGTCGGCGTCAGTTGCCCAGTATCCCGGTCGATGCTGAACACCACCACGTTGTCGCTGTCCTGATGCGCGCAGATCAGCCAGCGGCCCGACGGATCAATGTTGAAGTTGCGCGCCACCTGACCGAGCGTGTCGGCATGGCCCGCGAGCGTCAGGCGGCCGGTCGCCTGATCAACCGCGTAGATCACGATGTCGTCAGACGGCCTGCCTGACCCGCGATTGGAGCCATAGACGAAGCGGCCGTTCGGATCCACCAGTACCTGCGCCGTCCACTTGCGTCCGGTCCAGCCGTCCGGCAGGGTCGTCAGCGTCTGTAGCTCGGTGAAGACGCCAGCGCCAGCGTCCCAGGCCAGCGCCGTCATCTCGGCGCTCAACTCGTTGATGACATATGCGAACCGATTACTCGGGTGAAAAGCAATATGCCGGGGGCCGCGCCCACGCTCGTACTGGATGTACGGCGGGTCATTGGCGGCCAGCTTCCCAGTCTCAGTGTCCAGACTGTAGACGTAGGTGCGGTCGAGGCCCAGGTCATTGACGACGACCCACCGGCCAGACGGATCCCAGGGGCACTGGTGGGCCTTCGCCTGGGTCTGGTCTGGATGGGGGCCGGGCACCTCGCCCTCGTGCTTCACGACATCGGTCGGTGCGCCGAGGCTGCCGTCGGTGTTGATCGAGACGACCGATACGGCGCCGCCGCTGTAACTAGCCCCGACGACGAACCTACCGCTCGGGTCGATGCTCAGGTGCGACCAACTGCTCGTGCCGGTCGGTGAGGTGTTCAACTGCGTCAGCGAGCCGCTCGCCTGATCGACCGCGAACGCTGCCACGGCGTCGCCATCAACGGCCGCGTAGAGGTTGCCGGCCCCTGGTCCGAGGTCGCACCAGCCGCGCCCCGCCACATCCGCGACGCTCGCCTCGGTGAGTGCGCCGGTCTTGGTGTCGAGCGTAAAGACGTAGAGTCCGCGCCCGCGGCTACTGCTGGCGAAGTACACGACCAGCGGCGTCGTGGTTTTTCCTGAATCTGCCATCTACCTGGCCCCCTCCCGGCCGGCCTTGCTGCCGCGCCGTGCTGGGCAAGGATAGCGCGCCCGCCGAGTGCGGCAGTTTGCAAGGCCAGCATGATGGGCCGAGGGCTGACGTCTACGACTCATGAGAACACGCGTACGAAGTTGCATCTCCCCATGCCACAAGACCGCCAAGGGTGCCCGTCAGTTTTCTGCAGGCGAAGCGGGGCGATGAGGGAGGAAGCGTCGGTTCCAGGGGTGAGACTTGGAGGGACGACCGTTGACGACGAGTTTCGGGGTGACCGGGGCTGATGAGGTCGGGTGCAGGATAGGCT
>JBBQBU010000510.1:0-4507 GCA_038318015.1 Chloroflexota bacterium
CGTGGCTGCGTACCCCGCCGGGTCGGTGCCCTCAACCCTCAACCCACACGGCGCCGCCGCTGTGGGGGGGGGGGGGATACGGCCTGGCCGCCCCGCCGGGGGGCACGTCGGGGCCCGCTGATCGGCCCACGGCCGGGACCGTGCTATGTCAGCGACGGAAGATACTGCTAGAAGGAGCCGGCACCGCCCCCCACAAATGAGCTCCAACTGCCGCACGCGTCTACGACCGTGATGGGAACCGTTGATGCGCCCGCACTGACCCGCCGCACGTAGAATGTGAACGAGGACGGGTAGCCAGAGATGGTGATTGTCTGATTGTTCACGCCGGTCGGCCCACCCGCGACATCGACCACCGCGTTGGTGCTGTTGCCCACAACCACCCGCAGGAACGGCGGCGCGCCATCCGAGAGCGTCACCCGCAGGCGGCCATCGCCAGCGGCAGCCGTCGTCACTCGCACGGGCGGCCGCGGCGAGGGGCAGACGAGGACCGGCGTCGGGGTCATAGTCGGCGTCAGGGTTGGTGTGGGGGTGAAGGTCGGTGGCGTGGTGGCGGTGGCGGGCGGCACCGGCGTCGGGCCATCCCCCACGCCAGCCGCCGTCGTCAGGATCATGCCCTGCTTCGAAGCCAGGTTGAAGGAACTACCCACTGCCTGCCCCGCGGTGTTGTAGTAGGGGCCGCCAGACAGCGGAACTTGAATCGTGCTGGTATTCGTGTTGAAGTAGACCAGGCCGCGCTGGAAGGTCCGCTGCCACAGGCCCGTCTGTGGCTCCGAACGGCGCCCGGTCGGCGCCCCGATGCGTACCTTCCAGTCCGTGAAGTTCACGGCCGAATGAAACTGATCGCTACTCTGAATCGGCGTGTAGTAGATCAAGGGGTGCTTCTCAGCGTTTCGGTAACTGAGCAGGTGCATCCACAAGTAGAACTTGGCGAACGTCTTTTGCTGGCTGTAGTTCGTCGTACTGTAGGTGGATTGGCCGCGCGCGTTGGCGTTGACGAAGAAGCCCAGGTACTGATTGCGTGCCTCGGCCGTGTCCAGCAGCAGTTCGACGCGGGCCAACGCATACTGGTACATGTTGGCCGGCTGGTCCATCGGCCCATACATGTCTTCGCTCATCAGGCCGTCGCTGACGTTGGCGCGGCGCACGTAGAATGCCTGCGCTGCGGCCTCGTTGACCTGCGACGACTGGTTCTGGGTGCCGAGGTGGAGGTAGCCGAGGAAGAAGACCCGCCGATTCGCCCCGGCCGCCGCCTTCAACTCCTGGAGGAATGCAACGCAGCCGTTCTCCCATGCCGATGCCGACATCGGCATAATGTTGTTGGGGTACGAAGGCTCGACAGGGATCGTATCGTAGCAGCCGTCAATCGCCAGACCCTTCAAGTTGTGAAAGTCCATTGAGGCAATGACCTGCTGGATCAGGTGGGCGCGCAGGCTGGCATTCGTCATGTCATAGACGTCCCAGCGCGGGTTGCCCTGGTTGTACTTCAGGCGGTTGGCCTTAATGGCGGACTGATTGGCCTTGTGGACGAACCAGTCTTCGCGGTTCGCGTCAATCCAGGGCAGGCCGACGGGCTGTGGTCCGCCGCTGCCAAGCGTGTCCGTGGACGCGATTGCGCCGGGCATGTAGCCGGTGTAGATCAGTGCGGGGTTCGCCTGCGCCAGCGCCGCCCCCATTCCCTTGACGTACGCATCCCCGACGCCGTTCGTATGGTCGCGGAGGTCCAGGCACTCTTCGAAGACAATCGTCGAGGATGATGTCGCCAGCCACGCCACCTCGTCAGCCGAAGGCGTCGTCTGGCCGGCGCGCGGCCCGGCGCGGTGACAGGCCGGCGTCAGGCCGACGGGCACGTCTGGATTTGCCTGGATGCGCGACGACCACGGGTCGCCAAACTTGTTGAAGAATAGTTCAGCGGCAGACTGCACGTTCGCAGACACGTCTGCGGCGAACGGCCGCATCCGCATCGAGTCAGCGTCGGCAGCACCGTCGAAGGTGCCGGCAGCGGCTGCGTCCACCGGGGCAACGTCGAGCCCGGCCGGGAGCAGCCCCGCGAAGGCTGGCTGTAGCACGGCGATCAGCATCAGCAGGACGAGGAACGGCCGGGCCACGGCGAACGTGCGCCGCACGCGGCGGGACCAGTCAGAATCGGCTGCCGACAGTGGCCTATAAGCAGCGTGTGGCGAGTGCGCGGAAAGTGCGGCCGGCGCGGTCGGGCGCTGCCGTGCCTCTGGGGAGTCTGGACGTGGCACGATTCGGACCTCCTCACTGCATTGAACGACACAGGCCGGCGTGGTGGGGACGCTCAGGTGGGCTATCTTCATGCGACAGACCGGCCAGGCGCGTCGCAACAATCGGAGGCAATATGCTGCGGTGGCACTGCCCACGCGGATCCCGAGACAGGCAGCGGGCACGACCAGCCCACCGATGTCGCTGCCCGCTCAACGGCGGTTCTCCCACCAGAGAGCGTCGCATGAACTATGCCGACCGTCAGCCTGGAGTGCGCCGCTGCAACACCACGAGCGGCTGAGATGCCACGGTGAAGCGATGCACTATTTCGAACGTGGGGTTTGCAAGGATGCGCTCGACTAGCGGCTGCCCCTGCTGGAACATCGGATTGACCGCCGCCGGGTTGGCGTACTGGCTGGTGTCTTCGCACACGACGACGACCGCCGCCACGGCGTTGATCTGCGCTTCTTGCGCCGCCAGGATGTCCTCAGCGCGTTGCCCAGGCCGCAGCGGCCCGTCAATTTCCGTGGCGGTGACCTCAAGCGGCGGCTGATTCGCCTGTGATTGGTAGTAGGTGATGTGGTAGCGGCTGAACCCCTGGAGCCACAGGACGGCCACCCGCCGGCTGCCGGCCCGCTCGGCGATCAGCACGGACGCGTCGCGGACGGCGTTCACGCTCTCGATGCCGACCGGAGCGATCTCGTTCAGGCGCACCCGGTACGTGTCAAGGCCCAGCAACCCGACCATGGATACCAGGAGCAGGCAGGTGCGGAGGGCATCGCCGTGGCCAAGGAGGCTGCGGCCAGGACGGACGGCATCGCTGAGGCCGGCGGCCAGCGCCACCAGCCCGGCCGCAACCGACACGAACGGCATCCCGTGGTACTGCGCGCCGTAGCCCAGCCCGAGGGTGTTGTAGACGATGACGCCCGCAATGACGAACAGGCCCGAACCGGTCAGCGTCAGGCTTCGGCGCGCCAGCAGCGCCGTTGGCGAGAAGCGAACGACACGCAGCAACGCCGCCAGGAGCAGCACCCCGGCGACGATGCCGAGGGCGATCAGCGTCGCGCGCCCGGTGGCGGCCTGGCCATTGTACGCACCAGTCCCACCGAGTAACACATCCACCGGCGACGACCAGAACTGGCGCAGCGACGCCCAACGGTCCTCGCCCGGCCCCCACACAAGGTAGATGTATCGGGCGATGGTCGCACGAATCGTGAGCATCAGGTACGGGACGACCATCACCAGGAAGACGACCGCCGGGGCCAGCGCCAGCGTGAACGGCAGCCGCCAGCGTCGCGCCCGAACGGCCTGCGCGATGGCGATGGCAGCCGCCGGCGCGACCACCACCAGCAGCATCGACACGGCGTTGTCGCGTGACCACTGTGACAACCCGAGCAGCGCGCCAAACGCCAGCCCTCGTCGCAATGACGGGCGTTGAACGTAGGCGAGCGACACGAACAGCACGGCTATTAGCAGCACGTTCAGCTGGATGTCCCGGCGCCAGTCTTGCAGGCCGCCATCCCAGGCGTAGAACGCCCCCGGCACGTACGGCAGCAGCATCAGCACGGTGGCCTGCCGCCAGCCGTAGCCGTGGTCGCGGCACCAGAGGGCAATCGCGCCCTGCGCCAGCGCCATCACCAGAAAGTTCAGGCTGACCAGCCACTCCGGCGAGCGCGCTGGCAGCCAGGACAGCGCCAGCGCGTAGAGTGGCTGTAACCAGCCGAGGGAGATCGCCGTGGCCTCCGCCAGCCCGGCCAGGAACCCGCCGCGCGACACAGCATTCATGACCGCGTAGGCGTTGAAGTAGCTGCCGATAGAGTCGAAGTGCGGCAGGTGGCCCACGTAGTAGTTGCGTACCTGCCAGGTGATCACCACCCCGGAGATCAGCGTAAAGCCCAGGGCAAGCGCCAGCGCCAGCGTGAGCTTGCCGCTCGTAGCCGCCGTCGGGTCACATACCACCATGTCAGGAGCCGGCGGCACATCGGGCACGAGCGTCGGGCTTACCGCCACCGAACAAGGCCGCGCAGCGCCGTCAACTGACGCTCGCGGCGCCTCGGCCGGTCGCAAGCAGTTCGCGCCTGTGCTGCTCATACCACGCGATGGTCTCGCGCAGGCCCGTGCGGAAGTCCGTTTTCGCGCGGAACCCGAACTCGCGCTCCGCTCGGGACACGTCCAGACAGCGGCGCGGCTGGCCGTTCGGCTTCGACGGGTCAAGCTCGATGCGGCCCTGGTAGCCGGTCAACTCGGCGATCAAGTACGCGAGATCCTTAATCATGATCTCCTG
>JBBQBU010000511.1:0-4494 GCA_038318015.1 Chloroflexota bacterium
CTCTCTGGCCCATCAAGAGGCCCCCCCTTGATCTCTGCGGCCCCCGCTGGGAGGCTAATCATTACCCACATCTGGTGCCCACGATTGAGCGAAGCGCCCCATCTCGCACATCCCGCCCCAAATCGGGTCGGATTGGGCGCAATTTCGGCTTGACAAGCATCTTCAGATCATGTCCGGCGCATTCGGCTTCCCGATCCTCCAATAACGGGCAGTCGAACTCGTGGAGCAGATCACTTGGATTGCCCATTCGCCACGCTTGTGAGCGGTGGACTTGTGGGTAATGATTAGCCCGCTTGCGGGAGAGGGGGCTAGGGGGTGAGGGATTCGCGGACCCTCACTCACGCAGCCAGGCCGCAACCTCGCGCGCGTGGTACGTGATGATGAGGTCCGCGCCTGCCCGCTTGATCCCCGTCAGGATCTCCATGACGATGCGCCGCTCGTCGATCCAGCCGTTTTGCGCCGCCGCCTTCACCATCGAGTATTCGCCGCTCACGTTGTAGGCGACCACCGGCAGGTCGAAGCTCTCGCGCGCCCGGCGAATCAAGTCCAGGTACGCCAGGGCCGGCTTCACCATGATGAAGTCCGCGCCCTCCACCACGTCCTGCGCCATTTCTCGCATCGCCTCGCGGCCGTTCGCCGGGTTCATCTGGTACGCCCGCCGGTCCCCGAACTGGGGTGCCGAATCCGCAGCCTCGCGGAACGGGCCGTAGAACCCGGACGCGAACTTCGCCGAGTACGCCATGATCGGCGTGTCCGTGAACCGGTGGGCGTCCAGCGCCCGGCGGATGGCCGCGACGCGCCCGTCCATCATGTCAGACGGCGCGATGATGTCCGCACCCGCCTCAGCCTGCACCACCGCCATCTGCGACAGCAAATCAAGCGTCGGGTCGTTCAGCACCTGCCCGTTCTCGACGACGCCGCAGTGCCCGTGGTCCGTGTACTCGCACAAGCAGACATCGCCCACCACAATCGTGTCCGGGCTGGCATCCTTGATCGCCCGCATCGCCTGCTGCACGATGCCGTCCCGCGCGTACGCCTCGCTGCCCACCGCGTCCTTGCCGGCCGGCAGCCCAAACAGCAGCACGCCCGGAATCCCCATCCCCGGCAGTTCCCGGACATCCTTCACCAACTCATCCACCGAGAGCTGGTACACCCCCGGCATCGAACTGATCTCGTTGCGGACGCCGCGCCCGTGCGTCACAAAGAACGGCAAAATGAGGTCGCGTGGGCTTAGCGTCGTCTCTTCGACCATCGCACGGAGGGTGTCGGTGCGGCGGAGCCGGCGCAGGCGTGAGGCGGGAAAGACGGACATACGAAGGATCCTCGCTACAGACCATCTGTAGAAATGCACAAAGCGGACGAACCACCTGGGTGCCGTGAAAACTGTACCGTATGGCATTCGCCCCTGGCATTGGCCGACGATACCGGCCGGCTGTCAGCTTCCTGTCAGTTTCGCCTCTACCTACCCCTGCACGGCTTGTGTACACCGGGCACACTCATCAGGAGCAACCTTGCCGATGCCCCGCCGTTTCATCACGTGACACGCAGCCACATCACCGGCAATACTGGGGTGCGTCAACACGTGGTCATGGCCGAACGGTGGCGCGCTGTTGGCCGTGACCTCTGGATGCTGCGCCAGTAGGCACACGGCGAGTACGGCAATGGCAGGGATCAGTTTGGCAATGCAGGTATGCTGGACCAGCAGTGTGGCCGGTCGACGAGGGGCGGGCTGATGGCCGCGTCCAGGGCCGCAGATGACGGCTCCACCCTGCCCGCCGCCAGCACCGCCGATGCGTTCGCGTCGTACCGTGAGCACGACCGGCTGGTTGCCCTGCATCGGCTCTCGACGCTCGTGGCCCAGCAGCGCCGTACCGACGACGTCCTGCGCGAAGCCCTCCAGAGCGCGGTGTCGCTGGTTGGCGGTGACGCCGGGGCCGTCCATCGCTGGGACGCCGAGCGCGGTTTGCTCGTGCGGGCAGAGGCCCACGGCGCGCACCAGCGGATCATCCGCGCGGAGATCAAGATGGATGAAGGCCTCGCCGGTCGCGCCTTCACCGAACACACCTCGATCATTGAAAACGACTACGCGGCGTCCGACCTCGGCACGGCATTCGCGCAGTCTGCCGGCCTACGCGCTGGCGTCGCCGTCCCGATCATGCACGGCGGGCACTGTCTCGGCATCCTCTCCATCGGCTCCTACGACAAGACACGTGCGTTCGACACCGACGACACGCGCCTGCTCGAACTGTTGGCCGGCATGGTCGCCGTCGCCCTCGAAAACGCCGAGTTGAACGCCGAACTTGAGCACCGGCTCGAACGGATCAGGATGCTCAGTCACCTGAGCCGGCTCGTCTCGACCTCCCTGGACCTGGACAGCGTCTTGCCGAGCATCGGGCGCGCTGCTGTCGAGATCACCGGGGCCGTCTGTGCCGCGTTCTGGCTCGCTGACGAACCTGCCCGGATGCTCACCTTCGGCGGCTCCACCCACCCCGGCATCAGTGCCAACCTCCAACTGCGTCAGCTTCGGTACGGCGAAGGTGCCAGCGGCTGGGTCGCCCAAAGCCGCCAGCCGCTCGTCATTGACGACGTGTTTGCCGATGGACGCAGCATCCCGTTGGACTGGTGGAGTCGGCACGGTCTCAAAACGTCCTTGACGCTGCCGATCATGCGCGGCGACAGCCTCGTCGCCATCCTCTCCCTGAACGGCCGCGACCCGTTTCGGCCCAGTGCCGCCGAAACGGAGCTGCTCGAAAGCTTTCTGGCCCAGGCTGCCGCCGCGATCCGCAACGCATCGCTCTACTCCAGCGTCCGGCGCAGCCAGGAGCAGTTGCAGCAAATCGTGGATCATTCACCGGCCGCCATCTCCCTGAAGGACCGGGCCGGCCGCTACCTGCTTACCAACCGCCGCTGGCAAGAGCGCTTCGCAGCGGATGACGACATCACCGACGCGGGCGGCCCTCTCGGCCGGGCCGGCGTCGGTGCCCCCGCCAGCGTGCTCGGCTGCACCGACGCGGACCTGTTCCCTGGCTCTCGCGCCGAACGCACCCGTCTACGCGACACCCAGGTGCTCATGGACGGCCAGCCCATCGAGTACGAGGCCACCGTGGTCGAGAACGACGACCGCCGCACCTACCTGTCCGTGAAGTTTCCCCTGGTGGATTCCGAGGGCCAGCGGTACGCCGTCTGCACCATCTCGACCGACATCACCGAGCGTAAGCGCGGCGAAGAAGAGGTCGCCGAAGCCCTCGCCGTCCAGCGCGCAGCCAACGAACAGCTACAGCGGCTCAGCAAGGCCAAAAGCGATTTTGTTGCCATCGTCTCCCATGAATTCCGAACCCCGCTCACCGGCATTCAGGGCTTCAGCGAACTGATGCGCGATCAGATTACGAATCTTGACGAGATGCGCGAGTATTCCGCCGACATCAACCGCGAGGCCGAGCGCCTGAATCGCATGATTAACGAACTGCTCGACCTGGACCGCATGGAAGCCGGCTCGATGACGCTGCACCTGGAAGCGGTGGATGTTGGCGCGCTGGTGACGCGGATCGTCGCCAGCACCGGACCACGCGCCCCTCGCCACCGCCTCGGTGTTGAGATTGACGCGTCGTTGCCGCCGCTGGCCGCCGACCACGACAAGTTGACCCAGGTCATCGTCAACTTGCTGGACAACGCCATCAAGTACTCGCCGGACGGCGGCGAGATCGTCGTCGGCGCGCATGCGGACAACGGGGTGGCCCACCTCACCGTGCGTGACCAGGGGCTTGGCATCCCGCCCGACGCCCTGGATGATGTCTTCGAACGGTATTCGCGCATCGAGTCGGCGCGCCACCGGCCGATTCACGGCACCGGCCTGGGGCTGCCCATCGTCCGGCAGATTGCTGAGTTGCACGGCGGCCGCGCCTGGGCCGAATGCAACCTCGGTCGGGGCACCACCTTGCACGTGACGTTGCCGCTCCCCGCGTCGGGCGTCATCGTCCAGGGTGCGCCACGGGGCGCGCACGAATGACCCCGGCGGCGCGGATCGTCGTCTGCGAAGACGATCCGGTCATCCTCAAACTGCTGCAGGTGTCACTGCGCGACGCTGGCTACGAACTGCTGGTGGCCTCGGACGGCGTGGGTGGCTTGGCGCTCATCGAGCAGGAGCGGCCGGACGCCATCCTGACCGACGTGTCAATGCCGCGCATGAACGGCCTCCAGTTGGCCGACGCCGTGCGTGCCAACCCCGACCTTGCCGGCATCCCCATCGTCTTCCTCAGCGCATCGGCCCAGCGCATGCAGCTTGAGGAGGGGTACCGCCACGGTGCGACAGCCTACGTCACCAAGCCGTTCCGCTCGGCCGACCTGCGGGCCGCGCTCGCATGGGTGCTTGCGGGCCACCGCCACCCCCCCGACTAGCCCGCGCGGCAGTCCCCCAGCAGAGGGCGTGGCAGCGCCACGCCCTCGATTCCACCGTGGGGACGTCCCTCACCCCCGGCCCCCACGCGCGCCACCGCG
>JBBQBU010000512.1:0-4494 GCA_038318015.1 Chloroflexota bacterium
CCGTAGCGGCGTCGCCACCCCAAGACGACGAAACAGCAGGGGTCGGGAGCAGTGCTCCCGACCCCTGATTGCTGCCACCTCAACGCGCGGCGGCCTAGAAGATCCGGAAGACAACCAGCAGCGACACGCCCAGGTAGGTCAGGCCGGAGACGGCGGCGACGCTGGTGTTGTGGTCGCGCCGCAACTCTTCGAGCAAACGAGTCGGCGTCAGGCCGAAGAGCAGCCAGTTCACGATGTAGAGCAACACGAACGAGACGATCTGCCCGTAGATGACCCACGCCAGCATGAACGTGACCCGCTCCACGAACGTCGGATCCCAGACGGGCGTGATGCTCTGGCGGTTCGCGACGCCCACCAGCGCACAGACGGCGGCGAATAGCGACCCGGTGAGCACGCCGTAGCTGGCGCTGTTCTCGTCCACCACCTGCCGCCGGATGCTCGGCCAGCCCTCTCGCAGGATCAGCATGGTGGTGATGACCGACAGCAGCAGCGCCACCGCCGCCCCGAACAGCACCATCTGCGTGGTGTAGAGGATGTCACTTATCCAGAGGTCCATCGTAGTTAAAGCCCCCCTCGCGTCAGCGGATACTAGCGGGTTCATGCGTGGATCGGCGCGACATGTTCAGTAGGTGTGCACGGTCAGACGATGCCCGGGATGAGTGCCGAGGTGCGTGAGCGGTAGGCTTCGTACTCGGGGAAAGCTCGAATCAAGACCTGTTCTTCGTAGCGCAGCCGCACAATCTGCGCCGCGACAAACAACACGTTCAAGACGATTACCAGCGGTGAGAAGCGCCACCAGACCTCGCCAATCGTGATGAGCAGCCCCCCGAGGTAGATGGGGTGGCGCACAAACCGGTACGGTCCGGTGGTGATGAGGCGGCGAGCTTGAGGCAGCAAGCTGAA
Organism: Chloroflexota bacterium; assembly: GCA_038318015.1. Taxonomy (GTDB): domain Bacteria; phylum Chloroflexota; class UBA6077; order UBA6077; family JACCZL01; genus JADZEM01. The sequence continues at coordinate 904 of JBBQBU010000512.1, forward strand.
GTTGGTGCCGAGGTGCCAGGCGCTCCAGAATGCCAGAAGTGTCCCCATGAGCGTCAGGCTCATGGCGAGGCCGGTGGCTTCGGGCTGGGTGACTGGCTGGCTCACGCTCAGGCCGAGCGTGTCGATGGCCAGGGCCGTCGCGAGGACGGCGCGCCAATCGCTGCGAGCCAGGATCGGCGGCGGCTTGCGCCAATAGGTCGCGAGCAGCAGACCGAGGTAGGCGAGTGCCCCCCACGAGAGCGCCGTGTCGAGGTCTAGCCGTGGATCCGCAAGGACCGGCCAATCTGCCTGCACCTGTTGGACGAGCAGCCAGATGAAGTAGACGGCGGGGCCGGCGGCGACGATGGCGCGACCGACCCGCGCCGCTCGGCGCACCCGGGATGCAGGCGGGTCCGGCTCGGAGGCTAGCGGTGCGTCCGCAGCCGGTCGTTCAGGTGACAGGCGGTGGACTCCTCAAGCGATATGGTGGACGGTCAGATCGGACAGACGGATTGGCTCGATCTCGAGCAGGAAAACGTACGCTCCGACTTCGACCAGCCGAACCAGCCAGCCGCTCGGGTCCAGACGGACGGTCAGATCGGCGTAGCGGATGCCCTCGGGGTTCGATGCGCTTACCGGCAAATAGCCCTTGCCGGGCTCAGATTCCAGGAGCGCCAAGCGGCCTTCATACCGGGCGGCGATAATCGTACCGTTCTCGTACGGCGGCAGCGAAATCGGCATCTCGCCTCGACCGCCGTCCTTGTACCGCTGTCGCTCATCCCGCAACTGGTCGATGACCTGACCGGCGCGTATGTCACCAACCATGTCGTCGGGCATCAGCGCGCGGGCGAGGTACGCCACGGAGGAGGTCGGCGCGTCGCCTTCGATAATGATGGTGTTGGCGCTGGCCCCGCTGGCCTCGACGACGCAGTACCGGAACTGGAAGTTACCAGACACGTCAATAGTTTCGACTTCGGCCACCTGGACCATCAGCCCTTCGATGTCGAAGCCACGCGCGTTCCAGAACGATGGGTCACTCGTGGCGATGGTGAACGCCTCGCCTGAGCGGATAGCCCCGGTGACGCGTTCAACTGCTAACGCTTCGTTGGTGCGGTCGGGGTCGCTGTTCCAACCCGCCACAGGGCGCTTCACTCGGCGGGGCGTGTCGTCGTTGCGGTCGTCCACTTTCATCTTGAGCACGCGACGAATGCGCGTCGGGATCTCCGACTGACTCATCGCGAGGTAGGCGACCAGGCCGATAATGGCCACCATGATGACCAGGAAGACGAGAGATCCGGCGTTCATTCGCCTCCTCCGAAGGCACCGAGGAACGCCCCGGAGCCGAGCGTGTGCACTGGAATTGGGACGATCGTCTGATGGTGCGGCGGACGTGAGCGCGCGCCAACACAATTTTGATGTTGGCGCGCTCCCACGAGTCTAACTGGCTGCGTCATCTTCTGCCGCCACCGCTGGAGCCGCTCGACCGACTGGGAGCCGACGAGCGCGCTGGGCTCGACGACGACGATGATGGTCGGGTGGCACCCTGCGAGCCGGTGCTCGTGGAAGGCCGCGTCTGGGTTGACGTATTGGAGCCTGAGTTGGAGCCTGAGCCGCTGCTCGTAGACGGCTTCGACTGCGCTGGGGCCACGGCGTCGGGGTTGTTCGATCCGGAGCCGCTGGTGCCACTACCCGACGAGTAGCTCGGGCCGGCACCGGTCGCACCAGTGCCAGAACTGGGGCGTGTGGACCCCTGGCCCGGCGTGGTCGGCTTCTGCTGCGTGACGGTCTGGCCGCTGCTGGTCCGCGACGGAGGGTCCGTGACGCGGTAGTTTGAGCCGGTCGAACCGCCCGGCGAGTTGATGATGACGGGCGGCGCGCCATAGCCCCAGCCCGGAGGATTACGCCACAGCAGGTACATCAGCAAGGCGTCGCTGGAGTCGAAGCCGCCGCCCTGCTGGTACACGACGCGCTCACCACGCTCATTGACGTAGCCGCCGGCCTCGCCGGGCTGAAGCTGGTCCTGGGCAAGCTGGCGCGGCTTCTGGACGCCCTGCGCCAGCAGCATGACGCTGTGTGGATAGAGTTGGCCGGACTCGACCTTGAAGCTCAGATTTTCTTCTGGTTGGTAGATTGCGCCGGCCGGCGGCGCGACGCTCATCGCGTACGTACCGGGCGGCACGTTCTCAAAACGATAATTATAAGCTGCGTCGCCCTCGGCGTTCGGGGCCACATCGGTTGAGGTCGTCGTGAACGTCTGGCCGGCCCCGTTCAGCGTCAACGTGGCCCCGACCAGCGTCGTGATAGTGCGGTCGGCGTTGAAGCCCTTGACCTGCCCAGCAACTGAGCCGTTTGCCGTGGGCTTGCTGCACACGGTTCCGACGAGAATGATGCCGATGAGGGCGGCACCCATCGCGTAGATCAGCTTGACCGGCAGCCCGAGGAACGTGGCCCCGCCGCCCGACGATGAGCGGCCGCCACGGCTCTCGGATCGCTGTCCGTCGAACGGGTAGCCGCCGAACGGTGCATCAGAGGAATCGCTGCCGCGCCGGCTGCGATCATCGTTACTGGAAGGCGGTGTGCCGTCATCGCCCGAGTCGTCGGGCTGGAAGCCACCGCGTGATGCGCCTTGCGCTCCGCTGGGTCGCGGTCGCCGAGGATCAGAGGGGTCGCCAGGATAGGAGCTCATGGCCGTTTGGAGCTCGCCTTCTCGCCGTTGCGGGCGGGCACCGCGCTGCGATGCCTACTCTCAAGACTACGCTATGCGAGGCGGGGCCTTAAACGGCCATCAGCAGCCGGACCGCCCTGGCCGCGCTCAACCCTGAGCGCCTCGTACGCTGAGTATGCCATTCCGACCTCATGCTGACCCAGGAATAGCGACGCAGGTGTCAGCACTCTGCGAGGACCAGGAGGACCAGTGCCTGACGGTTTGCAGTTCTGTCAAACGACGGCCAGAACCGGCCGTCGCAAGAACCGTGGCGGCCGGTCGTGTGGGCCGGGCTGCTGATACAATACGGCGGCGGGGGGCGTAGCTCAATGGCAGAGCAGGGGCCTTTTAAGCCCAAGGTTCAGGGTTCGAATCCCTGCGCCCTCACCAGCCTGACCAGATAGGAACGCCCCGCCCCGCTCATTGTAGGACGGGGCTTTTGGTGTCTTGGACCGAAATTTAGACCGTAATCGCGCCGAAAACAGCCCTTTGATGGGTCACGGCGCCTGATCCAGGGGGATATCGAGCAGTCCATGTCTGGTAACCTGGCCGGTACCAACGCCGCGTTCTGGTCTAAGCCGACTCGGCATTCCAGAGTAGTCTGTGTCACGGTCGTGTGCCATCGGAGATGCACGCCGCGTGCTCTCGCGCAGAGCCTGTAAGCTATGCCTGGACAATGTGGGGGTGCTATGTGAGCGACCGAAATCAGTTCACTGTCGTCTCGACCTTCTCCGGGGCGATGGGACTAGACATCGGCATCGAGCAGACTGGTCGCTTCCGCACATTGGCGAGCATCGAGCAAGAATCGTCATTTTGCGACACAATCCGGGCGAACCGGGACGCCGGGAGGCTCGCTGACCGCGCGATGCGCGTGTACCAGGACGACATCAAGAACGTCGATCCTCACG
>JBBQBU010000513.1:0-4490 GCA_038318015.1 Chloroflexota bacterium
TGCTGCCGGGCCCCCCCGGGCCCCAGGACCCCCCAACCAAAACCCCCTCCGCCCCCCCCCCCACGCGGGGCCGCTTCTGCGTGTACGCCCCGGGACAGCGACCGGTTATCCCTTGTTGGGGCAGCTACCGCGCCGTTGGCCGATCAGCGCGGCCGGTGGTTGTGCTGGCGCTGGAGCCGCTACCGGCCAGGTCCGAGGTCGGCCAGTTCTGCTGGTCTACCTCGTCCGTGCGACACGTCAGCAGCACCCGGTCCCCGTCAACCGTCTTCACGGCGCTGAACGGAACGTGCAGGTCGCGAGCCATCGGCCGATTCAGCACAAAGTCCGTGCCGGCCACCAGCTTCACGGTACCCACGCTCTCGCCGTCCGACCCGACCACGTCCATTGTTTCATGGACCTGCCACGGGTTGCCCTGCTGCGAGCGGCCAGCGCCCGCGCCCACGCCCGGTTCGCCAGGGCCACTACGAGTGCTGACGCCGGACGTGCTGGCGACGCCCATGCCGTACGCCGGCGTACTATGCTGCTCGCCGGAGGTCGCACCGCCCGTGCTGGCTGCGCTGGCCGTGTCCCCCTGGCGCGCGCCGCTGCCCCCGAACGACTGGCCGACCAGTGCGCTGCTGTCGCCCATGCCTGCACCCGTACTCGTGCCCTGACTGGCGGACTGGGCACCGGGGCCAGTTGTGCCGACGTAGCCGGTGCGCTGGTTCACCCGTAGGTCGTTCTGCACGTCGCGCACGCCTGCGATATCTTCGACCAACTCCTCGGTCATGCGCCGGATACGGCCACTGTCAACTGACCCGCGCAGCGTCACCACGCCCTGCCGCACGTCCACGTCCATCTGGCTCGCGTCGATGCCGCCGTGCCGGGTCAGCAACTCGCACACGTCGTCGCGAATGCGCTCGTCCGACCGCTGGTAGTTGCGTGGGCCGCGACCGCTGAACGGGCCGTGCAGCGGATCATGCTGGTCCGGCTGCTGCCAGTCGCGCTGGCCGCCGACCTGTTGCCCGCTGTCAGATCGGCTCCGCTGGCCGTCGTCGAACTGGGACGATGGGCGGCCGGTGAAGCGATCATCTGAGCGGTAGCCGCCGTCGTGCTGGCTCGCACCGCCACGGCTCTGGAATCCCGCACCGCCGCGCTGGCGTGCGTCACCCATGCGCCCGGCCTCGCCGCTGCCGGCCGGCTGGCTCTGGCCCTGGTTGCCGCCCTGGCTGCTGCCGGCGTCGCCCATGCCAGTGTTGCCGCCATACCACGGCCCGATGGCGTTGTCGTCCTCGTAGGGGCTGGCAAGCTGCCGGTAGGCCGACTGGCCGTATGGGTCGCGCTGGCTGTCAGGGCGGCGATGGCTGTCAGGGCGGCGCTGTGCGTCGTACGTTTCGCGTCCGCGCTGCTGTGACTGGCTGGCTGGCCGGTCCTGGTACTGGCCGCGACCGCCGGCGGCCTCTGGGTTGCGCTGGCTCCAGTCATTGCCGTGGCTAGGAATGGTGCGATCGTTGCCGTCTTCTGGGCGGTTATTCCCGTAGCCCGGGCCGGGCCGGTCGTTGCGGGCGCTGGGCCGTTGCATATCGACGTTTTCGCGGCCACCCGGTCGCCCGGCCTCCGGCTCGTACCCCGGCTGATCATATGGGCTGTCGTCGCGCAGCCGAGCGGGCAAGTTCTGGTCGGCGTAGGCTCGGCGGGACTCGCGGCTGTACTGGTCTTCTTCGTTGCCGTACCGCTCACGGGGGTCGTCACGCGGATCGTCGTCAGCACGGTCGCGCCGCCGCTGATCGTCTCGCATGTAGTCGCGCTGCATCTGCTGCCTCCCTGCACAGAGCTGGGGACGCGCAACGCTGAAGGCAGCGTGGCGCATCCGCAGAGGGACGAGGAGCAAGGCGCGTGCCGGCGTCAAGAGATGAGATGCGAGAAATTGTGCAGCTACCCTTGCCAACCGGGCTGGCCGACGTTCAGCTTCAAGGCACGCGACACGTCGTAGACCGTCAAGCCACACTGGTCATCCCGACAAAGGAGGGATCTCACACTCCCAATCCGGTCAGTGTGAGATCCCTCGCAGACTCGGGATGACAGGGGTACGTGTTGGCGAGGGAAATCTACCTACAACTCTCCGTCGGGTAGGGGCGCGGCTCCTGCCAGTTCTTGTTTTCTGGCCCGCCGTAGATCCACGGGGTCGGGTCCATCTTGATCTCGCCGTTCACGATGACGAACATCTCGAGCCAGCGGTCCTTGTTGGCCGTCCTCGCGTACGACACGTCCACGCCGTTGAAGTCCCAGACCGGGTAGCTGATGCCGTTCTCGGTCGCGTACCGCTTCGTGCCGTCAGCCAGCTTCACCGGATCCTTCTCGCGCTTGTGCTCGCCGCGCACCACCGGCGTCGGGCTGGCGGCCGGCGTGGCTGCTGCGGCCGGGGATGCCGACGGCGACGGCACGATGACGGCCGGTGCGGCACTCTGCGGTCGCTCCTCGTAGTGCCGCCAGGCCCACAGTTCCACGTCCTCCGGGTCGTAGCGGCAGGCGACCGACGTATTCGGCTCGCCCGGCGTCAGGAACTGGGCCGTCACGTTCGCACGGGTCGCTTCCTCAACGGGGGCGCTGCCAACCGGCCACACCACCTCAATACGGCTCGCCAGCCGGTCGGTCGGTAGCGGCTTGACCTGCTCGTCCACGATGACCGGGTCGCCGCCGATCATGTAGATGCTCGGGTCGCGTGGGTCAGCGTTGTGCCGCGACGGCTCCAGTTCGATGGAGTAGAAGCCGTTCTTGGCCTGGATCGTGTCGGTCTCGCCGTCCTTGTAGATCAGCGTGGCCTGCTTCGCGGTCGCCGGAATCTTGTGCGAGACGGTTTCCGGCGAGGTGTTCCAGGCCACGGTCGTGCGGTGGTCACCGCGCTCCATCGCCACCTGGGCCACCTGAGACGGCCAGATGAACTGCGTGCGGATGTCGTTCGAGGTGACAATCTGCCGATACTGGTCCCTGGTCGGCTTGTCTGCGCCGGGCCAGGAGAAGACCGCCGACTGCACGTTGGAGAAGTAGCGCGCCCCCACCTGGAAGGCGACGTAGCCGGGCTTGGCCGTGCCGTTGTTGCGGATCAGCCCCCACAACTCGATGTCGTTCTCGGCCCTCTCGTCGGTCGCCTTGTAGACCGCGTACCGTTCCACATCCGCCGCGACGGCCAGCGCCATCGCCTGCACGATGTAGGACGCCTGCTGGTCCAGCGACGCGCGCATCTGTCCGGCCGGCAGCCTATTCTCCGGGTCGTCGTGCGGAATCACATTGCTCTCGCCAATCCAGATTGGTTTCTTCATGCCGCGCAGATCGAGGATTTCGCGCATGATGAACGGCTCGGCGAACGTGTTGAGCGGCGCGGTGTAGGTGTGCACGCTCACGATGTCAAAGTAGTGGTTGTTCTTTTGCCGGTCAGGGTCGCGCCCAATGACCTCCAGCAGCGGCCCCAGGAACGGCGGGCGGCCGTGCTCCTTGTCCCACCAGTAGGCGAACCCACCCAGAATGACCTTGGCCTTCGGGTTGACTTCTTTGGTGTTCAGGTACGCCACCCGCAGCAGTTGGGCGTACTGCTCGAAGGTGCCGTCGAAGGTGTAACGCAGGCCGGGCGTGTACAGGTCCGGCTCGTTCCAGATGATCCAGTGATCGACGACACCCCGGTGGCGATCCACCACCTTGCGGACAAACTGGCCCCAGGCGTTGTTCGGGTCGTCGTATTTCAAGTCCAGGCCGCGCGGCGGGTCCACCGGCCGGCCCTTCTCGGGCGTCGTGGAGGCCCACTGCGGGGTGTAGATCAAGATGCCGGCCATCGTCACGCCCCGGCGGGCCTGGGCGCGGATCGCCTCATCGGTGAAGTAAAGCTGTGTCCACGAGTTCGGCCCATCCTTCTGGATGAGCGACCACGGGAAGATGATCCGGTCCCAGCGGGCACCAGCTTGCCACGCTAAGTCCGGTTGCACGATGCCCTGCACCATCCCAAAGCGCCCGTCGTCGGTATTGACGGCGGGCAGCGGGGCCACGGTCGCGTTTCGCGTGGCGTTTCTGGGTTCGGCTGCGTGGGTGCGGGGGATGGGCAACGACGTGAAGAGCAACAACGCGGTGAGTACGGCGAGTACGGGTGATCTCGACTGCATCCGAACCCCAGACAGAGTGTGACTATGGCGAATCGTCAGGCGGGGTGGTGCGCCAACAGCCACAACGCACACACACTCCTGTTGTCGCCTGCCGCGATGGCTGGCGACACCCATTTACAGAACGCCCTGACAGGGGCGTGGTTTCGTCTAGCGCGGTCACAAACGTGCTACACTCGCGCCCGCTGCGACCGGTAGCGAGCTGGGGAGCAGCCACTGGCCGCGCCGTGGCCGAAGCCACCGAAGTCACGGTGCGAGCCGAATGCTCTATCCACGAGTTCGCGCGTGCCAGGGCGCGCGGCTGTTGCTGGGCGGCATGTCACTGGAGCTGTTCAAGGAAGCGGTGCAGCCAGGGCACGGCAA
>JBBQBU010000514.1:0-4473 GCA_038318015.1 Chloroflexota bacterium
GAGGCGGTGGTGGCCGGCGAGTGGACATCCGACACGACCGCGCGGCGTGACGGCGAAGGCTACCGCATCTCGGGCCGCAAGGTGTTCTGCTCGCAAGCGCCAGGGATGGACGTGTTCCGCCTGATCGCGACGGACCAGGACACCGGCGCGCAGTTGATCTGCTCAATCCCGGCTCACGCGGAGGGCGTTCAGGTCATCGAAACCTGGGACACGACGGGCATGCGGGCTACCGCGAGCCACGACATCCAGCTCACCGATGTCTTCATTCCGCAGGCGGCCATTGGCGGCGCACTGACCGCGAAGCCGATGGAGCACCCGGCGTTCGCGCGCTCGGTCATCTGGTTCCACTGCCTGCTGGCGAGTTGCTACCTGGGGATGGCCGAAGAGGCCTGTGCCGAGGCGTACCGGATCCTGGCGACCGAGCGACGCGCCGACTCGCGCGGGCAGACGCTGACCGATGTGATGATCGGGCAACTGGAAGCGGACTTCCTGGCAGCCCGGGCGACCCGCGACGACGTCGTCGGCCGGCTGGACACGAACCGCGACGACCTCCAGGCGGCCCTGCGTGAGACGATCCTCTGCAAGCAGGTGGTGACGACGCTGGCGGCAGCCGTGGTGGACCGGGCGGTCGAACTGGCCGGCGGGCGGGCCTACTTCCGCAAGTCGCCACTCGAACGGCTGGCGCGCGACGTGCGGGCCGCGCGCTTTCACCCCCCGGCAGCGCCCGTCTCGTACCAGATGGTCGGCGAACGCACCCGCCAGTCCTGGCAGTAGCGGAGGCGCTGGGTTTCAGATTCTCGATTCTGGGGGGGTCGAATCACCCTCGTTCCCCAGAACCTGGAACCCAGCAACCAGAACCCAGCTTACAGGCGTTCCAGGAAGCGGATCAGGCGATTGACGCGCCGCGAGAATCCGGAGCGCCGCGCCACCACGCGAATGGCCGCGAACGTCTCGCCCAGTTCGCGGGCCAGGGACACCGGCGGCTCGGACGGGAGGCGGCGCGGCGATGCACCGTTCCGGGCGGCCGTTCGCGGCGGGGCCGCCACGTCAGCCTCGCGGACCGGCGCATCGTAGGCCGCGCGACGGTGTGGGTCGCCCAGGACTTCGTACGCCAGTTGCACGCGCTTGAACCGCTCGTGCGCCTCGGCGTCGTCGGGGTTCAAGTCCGGATGGGTGGCACGCGCGGCCTTCCGGTATGCGCCGCGAATCTCGTCAACCGAGGCTGAGCGCGTCAGCCCGAGCACGGCGTAATGGTCGCGAGCGGACAACATCGTGGGCGCGGCTCCTCTGCGGACGACGGGCGGGCGGATGGACGACAGGCGTACGGAACGCCGGCGAGCACGCGCTCACCGGATGTCATACGCTCCGAGACGTGCGCCGGTCAAGCGGCAGACGCACCTGGGGCAGGCCGGCCTGATGCCCTGCCGGTGGTGTCCGCCCGCCCGGCCGGCACTTGGTATACTCCCGCCTCACGTTGGGTGCCGCCCATCACGACCCCACTCGCGCCAATCCGCGCCCACCAGCACCCACCGGGGGAGCCGCGCCACATGGATGTCTCAGTAAAGGTCGAGCGTGCATCGCTGACCGCGCTTCGTACCCCGCTGCTGGTCGTCAACCTGTTTGAAGACGTCGAGGAGCCGTCCGGTGCCACCGGTGCCGTTGACGAGGCGCTCGGGGGGCTGATCGCGCGGCTGATCTCCGATGGCGAGATCAAGGGCGGTCTTGGCGAGTGTACCGTGCTGCACAACCAGAGCGACCGCACGAAACTGGCCGCCGACCGCGTGGTGGTCCTGGGCCTCGGCAAGCGCGACGACCTGGACCTTGAGGCGCTGCGGATCGCCTCTGCGACGGCCGCACGCAAGGCCCGCGATCTGCGCGTCGGCAGCTACGCGACCGTCATCCATGGGGCCGGCAGCGGCGGGCTAGACTCCGGCCTGGCCGCCAAGACCGTGGTCGAGGCCAGCCTGCTCGGGCTGTACACCTACTACCACTACAAGACGCCGCCCGAAGACCCCCGTCCAGAGATCGCCGAGATCACCATTGTCGAGCAGGACGACTCGCGCGCCGACGCCTTCGAGACGGCGGCTGCCGAGGCGGCACTGCTGGTCGCCGGTGTGAACCTCGCGCGGGATCTGTCGCAGGCCCCCGGCAACGTGATGACCCCCGCCGTGCTGGCAGACCGCGCCCGCGAGATGGCCGAGGCGCGTGGCGTCAGCGTGACCGTCTGGGGCAAGGAGGAGCTGCGCGAGAAGGGCATGAACGCCATACTCGCGGTGAACTCCGGCAGCGCCCTGGAGCCGCGTTTCGTCACCATGAAGTACGACAGCGGCGTTGAAGGCGCGAAGACGCTGGCCGTCGTCGGCAAAGGCATCACCTTCGATAGCGGCGGCATCTCGCTGAAGCCCGGTGACCACATGGAGAACATGAAGCACGACATGTCCGGCGCTGCCGCGACCATCGGCTTCGTGCAGGCCGCCGCCGACTTGAAGTTGCCCGTCAACATCCTGGGCATCTTCGCCGCGACCGAGAACCTGCCCAGCGGCACGGCGTACAAGCCCGGCGACGTGTTCAAGACGTACCAGGGCACCTTCATCGAGATTGTCAACACCGACGCCGAGGGCCGGGTGATCCTCTGCGACGCGCTGGCCTACGCCGTCGAGCAGGAGCCAGACGCGATCATCGACCTGGCGACCCTGACCGGCGCGTGCGTGGTGGCGCTCGGCTACCACGCCAGCGGCGCGATGGGGAACGACGAGTCGCTGCTGGGGCTGGTGCGACAGGCCGGCGACGTGTCCGGCGAACGAGTCTGGCCGCTGCCGCTCTGGAAGGAGCACCGCCGCGACATTGACAGCCCGATTGCCGACATCAAGAACACGGGCGGGCGCGCCGGCGGTGCGCTGACGGCGGCAGCGTTCCTCCAGGTGTTCGTGGCCGGCAAGCCGTGGGTCCACCTTGACATCGCGGGGACGGCCTACACCGAGAACTGGTCGCGCACGCCGCCGTACCAGCCGCCAAGCTGCGCCACGGGCGTGGGCGTGCGGCTGCTGGTGGAGCTGGCCCGACGCTGGGGTGCCTGAGGGGGGCTACGTACGTCTTCCTTCACCCCCCAACCCCTCCCACAAGCGTCCAACTGGGGACGTTTGCATACACCTCAAGAAATCTGAGGCATCGTCACATCCATGTCATCTTGAGCGATGTCGTTGCGCGTAGCGTGACGATGTTTGTGGAAGCGAGCTTGCGAGCGAAGTTGAAGGATCTCACATAGCAGCGCGTCTGATTTGGGAGATCCTTCGCTGCGCTCAGGATGACATGGTGAGTCGAGGGCGACCGTTGTATTCAGGGTTGGCACCCGCCGCGAAACTGTCCCCACCCTCACGCCGCACCAGCCCGATGACATGTCCGTCGTCGTCGTAGACGCGGCTGACGTGGTCGGCGGCGGCAATGTCCCCCGTGCGCGCCGCCGCCGACCGCCCCACCCCGATCTACTGATCGGGCTGCTCTTCGCCGTGCTGGCGCTCGCGTTTGTCGGGCCGGCGCTCCTGCCGGGCCGCGCCTTGCTCCCGATTGACGCGCTGTTCGGCTACCCGCCCTGGCAGGCGCACGCCGAGAACTTCGGCGTCGGCCTGCCGCACAACCCCCTGATCGCCGACGCGATTATCCAGAACTACTCGTGGAAGCGGCTGGCCCGCGAGAGCTTCGCGCAGGGCGAGCTGCCGCTCTGGAACCCGTACATTTTGTCAGGGCAGCCGTTCATGGCGTCAGGCCAGAACGGGTCGCTGTACCCGTTCGGTGTGCTGTTTTATGTCATGCCGGTCGAACGCGCCTACGCGCCGTTCATCGCCCTGCACCTCTGGATCGGGGCCGTTGGGGCCATGCTGCTGGCGCGGGTACTTGGCGCGACGCGGCTCGGCGGGATCATTGCCGGCCTGACGTTTGGCTTCTGCGGGTACCTCATCGTCAGCTTCCTGTGGCCGATGGTTGTCAGCACGGCCGTCTGGCTGCCGATGCTGCTGGCCATCATCGAGTGGCAGGTACAGCGCGGCCCGCGTAACGCCGTCCGCGCGATCCTGGCAGGCGGCGTCATCGTCGGGCTGCAATTCCTGGCCGGGCACCTCGAAATGAGCCTGTACCTGCTGCTGACGGCGGGGCTGTACACGGCGTTGCGGCTGGCGGGCCGCCTGCATGCCGAAGGCCTCCCGCGCCCGCTCCTTGACGGCGGCGTGGCCCTGGCGATGGTGGCGCTCGGCAGCGGGCTGGCGGCGGTCCAGCTCGTCCCGTTCGCGGAGGTCATCGGCGCAAACGTGCGGTCCGGCTGGTCGGACTACGACGAAACTATCGGCTACGCGATGCCGAAAGAGCGGCTGCTAGCGTATCTGGTGCCGAACCTGTTCGGGAACCCGACGCACCACACCTACGACGACCTGCTAGCCGGCGAGACGCTTCCCACCGACCACACCCGCCCGAACGGCGAGC
>JBBQBU010000515.1:0-4467 GCA_038318015.1 Chloroflexota bacterium
CGGCCACCATCCGCAAGACAGCGGCGGCGCTGCGCCTGCCCTCCGAGGCCTCTCGGCGCTACGAGCGCGGGGTTGACCCCGGCCTTGCGCTGCGGGCATCCCAGCGGACGGTGGCGCTGCTCTGCCAGATTGCGGGGGGCATACCGCCGGCCAGCATCGTGGACAAATACCCCGGCGAGGCCGAACCGCGCCGCATCCTGGTCCACGAGGACGAGATCGGCGGGCTGCTGGGGCACACCTACAACCGGGCACTGGTGACGCAGGTACTCACCTCGCTGGACTTCACGGTGGACTCAGTAGATACGCGGCTGTTGGTGACGGTGCCGGGCCACCGCCCGGACGTCGAGGGCCGCGCTGATCTGGCCGAGGAGATCGCGCGGATCACCGGCTACGACGAGATCCCGACGACGCTGCCCACAGGCGTGCCGCCAGAGCCATACGTCGAGCCGCTGCGGCTGGCCGGCGAGCAGGCCAAAGACGTGCTGGTGGCGACCGGCCTCCGTGAAGTGATGACCTACTCGCTGGTGGCCCCCGGCTCGAATGAGCGGCTGAGGCTCGATGCTGCGTCGGTGAACGGCACTGACGCCTCCTCTGGGGGGCTGGCGCTACACAATTACCTTTCCGCAGACGTGAGTGTGCTGCGGACGACGCTGCTGCCGAGCCTGCTCGATACGGCCCGCAACACCCTCCGCAATCGTGACCGCGTCGCCATCTTCGAGTTGGCGCGCGTCTACCTACCGCCGCTCAACCCGCTGCCCACCGAACAGCTTCGGCTCGGCATTGTCATGACCGGCAACGCGGTGCCGACTGCCTGGAACGCGCCCGCGCGCCCCACCGACTTCTTCGACCTGAAGGGCGCGGTGACGGAACTGCTCGGGCGCTTCAACGTGCCGCACGTCATCGTGGCGGCGCAAGCGGACGGCTACCATCCGGGCCGCTGCGTGGAGCTACGGGTCGGACCAGACGGCGGCACGGTCGTCGGCAAGGTCGGGCAGGTGCACCCACTGGTCGCGGAGCGATTCGACCTTGAGGGCCGCGAGGTCTACGTGGCCGAACTAAACTTCGAGGCGCTGATGGCCCACGCGCTCGGGCAACCGCAGCTCGAGCAGTTGGCACGGCTGCCGGGCCTGGATCGCGACCTTGCGCTCGTTCTGGATCGCGACACGACCCACGCGGCAGTTGAATCGACCATTCGTGAGGCTGGCGGCGCGCTACTGGAGCGTATCGCCTTGTTTGACCTGTATCAGGGACAGCAGGTGGCGGCAGGCAAGAAAAGTCTGGCCTACACCCTGCGGTTCCGTGCCCCAGACCGCACCCTGACCGACACTGAGGCCGACGACGCCATGTCGTGGATCGTGGCGTCGGTCAGGAGCAGGCACAGCGCCCAGGTACGCGGCGCGGACGCCTGATTGCGGTCCCGTCTGGGTATTCACAAAGGAGCAAGGACGTGGCTGATCTGACCGATGCCCACGTCGGGACCGACGACATATCTCCCGAATCCCAGATTGGGGATGCGGAAGCCCTCACCCCCCAGCCCCCTCTCCCACAAGTGGGAGAGGGGGAGCCGGTTCATTCGTCCGGGGATGCCGGACAACGCGCCCGGGAGTGGCCATCATTGGTCGGGGCACGGTTCTTTGCACCTGTGTCGCAGGGTGCGTCCGATCCTGCTGGATCTCCCAGAGAATCCACAGACTCCCAGTTTTCCTCCCCTCTCCCGCTTGCGGGAGAGGGGTCGGGGGTGAGGGCCGCGTCCCCAGACTCGGGGGTGAGGGCCGCGTCCCCAGACTCGGGGGTGATGGCCGCCCCGACCGACGGCAGCAGGCGGCTGGCCGGCGACTTCTCGCTCGGACCGCTCGAATTCGAGAAGGTGCGCGAGATGGTCGCCGCGCGCACCTCGTTTTCGGCGGGGCGCGAGCTTGCCCTGGCCTTGCTGCCGACCGCCGATGTCTTCCTGGTCGAGCGGTGGCAGGCATGTACCGAAGAAGCCCGCCGGCTGCCGACCCTCAAGCCGGGCCTGACGCTCGCTGGCGCGCACGATATCCGGCTCGCTACCCAGCGGGCCGACCTCGGTGGCGTACTCCAGCCAGTCGAATTGCTCGATGTGGCGTCAACGGCACGCGTCTCGCGTCTCTGGCGCAGTACAGTCGTCCGGCTGCGCGACTCGATGCCGATGCTGGCGAACATTGCGGCACGGCTGGCCGATCTCCTCCCCCTTGAGAACGACATCAACCGCTGCATCGACCCCGGCGGTGACGTGCGTGACGAGGCCAGCCCGAAGCTCCATCAGGTGCGGCGCGACCTGAGGATCGCGCGCGACCGGATGATGAGCCAACTCCAGTCGTTGCTCAGTTCGATGCGGACCTCGTTGCAGGATGCCGTCATCACCCAGCGCAACGGCCGCTATGTGCTGCCCGTCAAGTCCGACGAGCGTGGGCGGGTCAAGGGCATCGTGCACGACCAGTCGGCCAGTGGGCAGACACTCTT
The DNA here is from genome assembly GCA_038318015.1 of Chloroflexota bacterium. Taxonomy (GTDB): domain Bacteria; phylum Chloroflexota; class UBA6077; order UBA6077; family JACCZL01; genus JADZEM01. The sequence continues at coordinate 2,485 of JBBQBU010000515.1, forward strand.
CATCGAGCCGCTGCCGATTGTCGAGGCTGGCAACCGCATCCGTGGCCTGGAGGCCGAGGAGCGCCACGAGGTCGAGCGTATCCTGCGCGAGTTGAGCAACCGCGTCGGCCAGCACCGCGTGGAGCTTGATGGCAGCGTGGAGGCGCTGGCCGAGCTTGATCTGCACCTTGCCAAAGGGCGGCTCGGGGACGAGATGAACGCCGTGCGTCCGCTCTTGCACCCGCTCCCGCGCACCTCGGCCACCCGCCCGATCATCCGACTCTTTGAGGCGCGGCACCCGCTGTTGCGCGGCAAAGTGGTGCCGCTCACGCTGGAGCTTGGCGGCAGCTTTGACGTGCTGGTCATCACCGGGCCGAACACCGGCGGCAAGACAGTGGCCTTGAAGACGGTCGGACTGCTCTCGCTGATGGCGCAGGCGGGCCTGCAAGTTCCCGCCGGTGACGGCTCCGAACTGGCAATCTTCGAGCGCGTCTTTGCCGACATTGGCGACGAGCAGAGCATCGAGCAGAGTCTGTCCACGTTCTCGTCGCACGTCACCCACATCGTGCAGATGCTGGAGCCGGCCGATAGCGCCACCCTGGTGCTGCTTGATGAGTTGGGGGCGGGGACTGACCCGCAAGAAGGCTCGGCGCTGGCCCGGGCGATCCTGCTGTACCTGCGCGACAAGGGCGCGTTCACTATCGGCACGACGCACTACTCGGAGTTGAAGGCGTTCGCGAACTCCACGTCGCGCGTCGAGAACGCGTCGGTCGAGTTCGACACCCGCACGCTGGCCCCGACGTACCGGCTGCTGGTCGGGGTGCCGGGGCGCAGCAACGCGCTGGCGATAGCCGGGCGGCTCGGCATCCCTGCAGAGATCGTGGAGCACGCGCGGTCGCTGCTAAGTCCGGAGGCGGTGCAGACCGAGGAATTGCTGGCGGAGGTGCAGCGGGAGCGTCGGGCGGCGGAAGCGGCCAAGCGCGACGCCCGCCGCGAGGCTGCCGAGGCCGACAAACTGCGCCGCCGGCTGCGCGACGAGGTCCGGCGCACCGAGCAGGAACGCACCGAGATCCTGCGGCAGGCCCGCCAGGAGTCGGAAGCGATGCTGGCCGAGTTGCGGCGGGAGGGTGAGCGCCGGCTGCGTGAGTTGACCTCGACGGGCGGTGACCGCCGCCGGCTGCGCGAGGCCGCCGACGCCGTGCGCGCACTGGAGGCACCGACGCGGCCCCAGCCGGCACCGCTGGCGACGCCGGTGGTGGAGCAGGAATTGCCGCCTGACCTGGGGCCGGCCGAGTTGCGCGTCGGGGCAGAGGTGATCGTGCCGCGCGTGGGCATGGCCGCCACCATCGTCAGCATCTCTGACAACGGGGATGCCGAGTTGAACGTGCGCGGCCTGCGGGTGCGCGTGCGCGCCGCCGAGCTGGCCGACGTTCGTCTCGCCAGCCGGCAGGATCGGCAGGAGGCCCAGCGCGAAGCCCCGCCGCTGCTAACTCGCGCTGAGGCCGCGCCGTTGGCCCCATCAATCCAACTTGATCTGCGGGGGTTGCGGAAGGACGAGGCCACCGAGGCGCTCGACCGCTACTTGAACGACGCCTATCTGGGCGGGCTTCAGAAGGTCCGGATTGTTCACGGCAAGGGCACCGGCGCGGTGCGGGCGGCCGTCCGCGAGCAGTTGGCGCACCACGCGCTGGTGTCGCGGTTCCAGCCGGCCGACGCGCGCGAGGGCGGCGAGGGTGCCACGGAGGTGACGCTGGCCTCCTAGACTAAAGCCACAATGGAATCTACGGCGGTGTGTAGGACGACGCACGTCATCTCGTCATGTCATCCCGAGTGGAGCGAGCTTGCGAGCGCAACCAAGGGATCTCAGGTTCGGGATAGCCGCTGCCGAGATCCCTCCACTTCGTTCGCAAGCTCACTTCGGTCGGGATGACATGACAGAAGGCTGATCGTTTCCACGTATATCGACACGCAGCACGCAACGACATCATTCGGGATGACAGTAAA